>NZ_CBCRZX010000010.1:0-125801 GCF_965137155.1 Stackebrandtia soli | reverse complement strand
ACCCCGACCCCCGACCCACGGCACGTGCGGCTCGCTCGAATGCTCGAACGGGCCGCGCGTCGCGGTCGGGAGGGCTCGGACGACCCTCAGCCCTCGGCGGGGCCGCCGCCCGGGGTTCGTTCGTTGACGACGGGGACGTCCGGTGCGAACCGGGCGACCGCGTCCGCCAGGTCCCGGATCTGCCGCGAACTCGCCGCGACGCTGCGGGTCTTCATCAGGACCCCCAGGCGTTTCGGGACACCGGACCTTCGGATCATTGTGGACTCGCGATCCTTCGGGCCCGGCGACTTCTTGTGGATCTCGTAGTAGTCGTTGCTCAGTTCTAGGCCGATCAGAGTGCGAGCCGTGGAGACGGGGCCGAGCCTTCCCGTGTGCAACCGCCACACGACCACCCGGTCGATGGCGTCCCACGTCGCCTCAACCGTCGGCTCGGACGATCGAAGGTGGGCGAGGGTGGCCTTGTGCAGTCTGACGCCGGTGGCGTCGACGACCGCCATTGTCGGGCGCGCCAGGAGCGAACCGAGTCGTATCGTCGGCCAGGCCAGTGCCACGAAGGCCAGAATCGGAATGCCGATCCAGGCGGGTGACTCCGTCTCCAGCCCGGTTCGAGGGTCCCGGGTGGTGATGAGCTCCGAGCCGGCCCCTGAGGCGATCAGCCAGATGACACCCGCGATGACACCGAGGGCGACGAGTAGCCACAGCAGATCGCGCGCGTCGGCGGATTCTCGGACGACGATCGGGGTCGAGGTGGCGTCGGAATGTTCGGCCATCGTGGAAGATCCTGTCGAGCGGGGACACCGGCGGGCAGCCTATCCGATCTCGGAAGGCCAGGTCATGGACATCGCGGACGTCGTGATCGCAGCCGGAGGCCGATCGCCTGGGTGTCTCGACATGGATGTCGGTGTCAGGCAGGTGATACACGGTCCGTTCCGGTCCGGGGAGTCGTTGAGGTCCTTCTTCGCGGACGCCGCCTCGTCCGGTTCGGCGTCGATCATGAGCTTCGGCTTCTGGCTCGGAGCTTCACCTCAGCGGACGGCCCGTTGCGTCTCCAGCCCTTCCGTCGTCATCCGTTCTTCTCCAGTGGACGGCACAACAGTCGATGTGGAGCCTCGCGTGCGAGTTCCGGCGGTCACGATCGCGCCGATTCCATCGTCCGATATGGATTTCAGTGCAGCAGTACGTCTTGTCGTAGTCGGCGAGGTCCGCCGGGCACTCCTCGAGGAGTTCGCGCATCGTGTCGCCGTCGAGTTCGTAGGCGCGGCGACTTCCGATCAGGAACAGCGTGTCGCTCGCGATCGCCCAGCGGAGGTGGTCCCGGAAGTCGGAGTGTCTTCGGGCTCCGTAATCCTCGCGAGCGAGGGAGGGGAGCGCCTGGGCGTACACGGTCTCCTTGCGAATCTCGGTGTGGGACAACCGCGCGCGGACGGCCTTCCATCTCGACACGGGGAACCGCAGGCTGTGGTGCAGCAGCACCAGATCGAGCTTGAGTCCGCCGTCCTCGTCCCTGTCGCAATCGAAGGCGCTGGAACGCAGTGGCAGGTACACGAGACTGTGCGGTGAACGCGCGGCCAGCCACCACGCGGTCGCGAGGTCCATCGTGGCCGCCTTGTCCACCGAGAGGCGCGGTTCGGAGCGTCCCTCACGCAGTGACGCGTGGACGATCGGGCCTTCCGGTCGGATGACGCGGTACTGGTTCCCGTCCAGGCGCACGGTGCTGACGAAGGTCCGCCACTCACGTCCTTCCCGTCGCACGGGTGTCCTTCCCGGTCGTGTCGGTCTTCGCCGAGTGTGTGAGTACGGACGTTCGCGGAGTCNACGCCGCGCCCGAAGCGGTTCCGGGCGCGGCGCGCCGTCATTCGTACTCCGTGCCGCCCTTGCGGGTCAGGTAGTCCGGCGAGATGAACTTGGCGATCGCCCGTCCTGAGAGGATCGGGCTGTACCGCTCGACGGCGGGGCGGACCACGAGTCCTTCTCGCAGGTGCGTCTCGGCGCCGGAGACGGTCTCGGTGCCGGTCGCCAGTTTCAGCAACAGTTCCCGGTCGTACGGCCCGGCGTACAGCACCGGTACCGTCGGGAGGTCGACGTCGATCCGGTCGAGGGCGTCGACCACTTCGGATGACGACAGCCAGCGACGACCGTCGCCGACGTCGACGGCGATGTCGAACACGGCGTATCCCGGCGTGCCGCCACCGCTCGTGTCGTAGCTGAGGTCCTGGACTCCCTTCCCGTACACCTCACCGAAGACGCCGACGCGGCTCGCCGAGTACAACGCGGCGATCTGCCGTGCCGCGCTCGGCACGTCGTAGGCGGTGACGGCTCTCCAGTAGAGGTTCGTGCCGTTGTCGACGATGCTCAGGTACCTCGAACCGATTCCCTTGGAGGAGACGAGACTGGCGTTCTCCGACCAGGTGTACAGGCACGCGCTACCGTGGATCTTCTCCGTGGCCACAATGGCCTCACCGCTGTCGAAGACGTCCGGGTACCGTTTGATGTCCTCGATCTCGATCCACCTCAGCAGATCCGGCGCCTGGACTACCTCACCCGCGAGCTGAACCGGTACCGGCGGAATCCACTTGGTGATTCCGAGCTCGGCGGCGAAGTTGCGGCCCTCGGCATGCGCGATGGAGAGGTCGATCCCCGCGAACACCTGGGGGCGGCACACGATGCCCTGGGACAGTTCTCCGCGCAGTCGCACGTGCCTGACCCGATTGCGCGCGGCACCCGCGAGTTTGCCGGTGAGCCCGAACTCGGCGATGAGTGCTTCCGGGAGGACGGCGTTCTCCGGGATGTAGAGCGCCCAGTCCCCGGTGCGGTAGACCCCTTTGGCGACGACGGCCCGGTAGAGGCCGACCTGAGCCAGCTCCAGGGCGTCCGCGTTCGGATGTGGATGGATGGTCAACTGTTCGGCGGTGACGGTGAGGGTGGCCATGTCGGCAGCGTAGACATCCGTTGCACCACAATCCAAGTCAGTTTTCGCGATCGGACCGTGGGTCGGCCCTGTCGTCAATCAGCCAATATGGATGATCGGCGTGGGCTGCCGACCGCGACCAGCGCCCTACGGCCCGGGGTCGAGACGATGGTTCGAAGCAGTGCCTCCCAGGGGTTCCAGCTGTCGAACCGTTCAACCCCGGTCGCTCGCCGTGGTCGGTTCGCGGGTGCCGGCGGAGCCGGTGATGTTGCGGGCCATGCCGCCGAACACGATCGTGTGGAACGGGGCGATGGCGTACCAGTACATGTTCCCCATGAATCCATGAGGGACGAACAACGCGCGCTGGCGGTACGTCGAACCACCATTCTCTCCAGGATGGACGGAAAGTTCCAGCCAGGCGCGCCCGGGAACCCTCATCTCGGCGCGTAGCCGCAACATCCGCGGCCGGTCGATCTCCTCGACGCGCCACCAGTCGAGGGCCTCGCCGACGCGCAACTGACGCGGGTCGCGGCGTCCGCGGCGCAGGCCGACCCCGCCGAAGACACGGTCGATCCATCCACGGACCGACCACGCCAATGGAAACGAGTACCAGCCGTGCTCACCGCCGATGGACTCGATGACGCGCCACAGCGCCTCGGGGGCGACATCGCTGTGGCGCTCGCGAACATCCTGGTAGAGCGTTCCACCGGACCATTCAGGGTCGGTCGGCAAGGGGTCCGACGGAGCGCCGGGAGTCGACGCGTCGGACCATCGGGTGGGGACGTTCGCGTCCCGAACCCGGCCGAGCGCGAGCTCGATGGCCTTCTCGCAATTGGTGAGCCCGTCGCGTGGGTCCGGAATGTAGTCGGCGATGTCGCGGTCGTGGCAGACCACTTCGTGGACAAGCGACTCGATCAACGGCACGGCGATGTTGCCCGGCACTGGCGTCACGAGATTCACCCATTGCGCCGACAGCCACGGAGTCAACACCGGCACGGGGACGACGACGCGCCGGGGCAGCCGTGCGACGACGGCGTACCGACGCATCAGTTCCCGGTATGTCAACACATCGGGGCCGCCGATGTCGAAGCCCCGGTTGACGTCGTCGGGGAGGGCGGCGGCGTGAGCCAGGTAGTGCAGGACGTCCCGCACCGCGATCGGCTGGATCCGGTTCGTCACCCACTTTGGAGTGATCATGGCCGGTAGGCGTTCGGTCAGGTACCGCAGAATCTCGAAACTGGCCGAACCGGAACCGAGGATGATCGCGGCGCGAAGGTGCGCCGTCGGCACCCCGGAGTTCAACAGGATCCGTCCGACTTCGGCCCGCGAGGCGAGATGTTCGGACAGGTCGTCGGTGTCGGGAGTGATGCCACCGAGGTAGACGATGCGGCGAATGCCGGCGGCGCGCGCGGCGTCCGCGACGGTCTGCGCGGCTCGCCGGTCGACGGTGCTGAAGTCGCGCGTGGTCAGCGAGTGCACGAGGTAGTAGAGGACGTCCTGACCGACGAGCGCGTCGGCGACGCTGGCGGGGTCGGTCACGTCGCCTTGGACGATCTCGACGCGGTCGGTCCAGGGAGTGTGGGCGAGTTTGGCGGGCGTGCGTGCGACACAGCGGACGGCGTGCCCGTCGTCGAGCAGCCGGGGCACCAGGCGTCCACCGATGTAACCGGTGGCTCCGAATACAACGCATCTCATCCGTCAGTCCCCTCGCCCGGCTTCGTTGGAGAGCATAAGGGCCGTGGCCCGGGGAGGGCGGCGACTCGGTGAGACCGTGCTGAGACGGACCTTCGGTTCCATCGGACGTCGCGGCGGCTCGGCGCCGGTCAGAGCTCGGTCGGCAGGAGCGCGCGAAGCGTCGAGCGGACGGCGTCGAGGTCGATCGATTTGGGGTCGACCCGCCATTGCGCGTTGACGCCCATGACCGCTCCGACCAGCAGGACCACGAACGCGTCCGGGTCGACGCCCGGTGGCAACGCCGTGATCGGGATCGCCGACCGGACCCCCTGCCGGAGCGCCTGATGCAGCCGCGCGAAGTGCTCGCGGATCGGCGAGTCGACTTCCACGGCTTCGGCGAGCAGCGTGATGAACAGGCGAGTGGCGGGCAGACGGATGAAGTCCACGAGTCGGTCCAGCGAACCGGCGAGCGGCTCACCGTCCAGTGTGGCGAAGTCGGCGAGCACCGCCTGAAGCTGGTTCTCGACCACCGCTTCCAGCAGCCCCAGCTTGTTGCCGAAGTGCCAGGGGATCGAACCCCGGCTGATGCCGGACCTTTCCGCGATGTCCATGAAGCTCGTCTGCCGGTATCCCTTCTCGGCGAAGAGCTCGACGGCCGCGGTCACCAGCAGTCGGCGGCTCTCCCGGGTCCTCTCCGTGCGCATTGTCGCCATGTCGGCCATTCAACCAGGTATGCCAAGCGACACAGGAATCGCCATCCGATATGTTCTATGTCGGCCAGCATAGAACTACGGAGGCGAACGATGGAACACGACGTCAGCGGCACCATCACGGCGCTCCCCGCCGCCGCGCGATCGACGAGGCTGACGAGGTGGGGCGGCTTGACCTGCGTCGCGATCGGCCTCGGGCACAGCGTCATCGGCCTGGCCGTGGCCGGGCGTCACTGGCCGGGGTGGATCACCGGTGACCTGTGGTGGGGGATCGGTTCACCGGGAATGCTCGAATCCAAGCTGGCCTTCTGGAGTGTTCCCGGTAGTTTCGTCGTCCCACTGATCCTTCTTGGACTGATGGCGGTCGGCCGCGCCCGGGAGGGCCGCGCGCTTCCGGGCTACGTCGGATGGACCATGCTGACGTGGGCGGCGTTCGGCGCCTACATCGGCTTTCCCACCGGCTTCCTCCTCGTCCTCGTCCCTGCCACGCTGTTCATCCTCGATGGACGTCGCCGCGCCGATTAGGCGTGGCCCTTCGTGAACGGCCGAAACCGGTCGATTGAGCTCGGGTGGAAACCTAGCGGTGGAAGCCCGCCGATCGTCGTTCTCGTCAGGACCCCATCTCACTCTTGAACACGAAGTAGACCGCCTCGTCCGGCCCGACGACGAGCACTCGGCGGGCATCGTCGTGGCAGTTGACGTCGCCGTCGCCGTCTCTCCAAAAGCGAGCGTCGCCATCGTGATCGGCCCATGCCGACAGTCGCCCATCCGCGCCGCCGACGCGCTCAAGCGGACGGTGCAGCAGTTCGTCCAGCAGGAACCCGGTCAGCTCACGCTGATCGTCGGGGGCCCGTTCCACACAGGCGGCGCCGAAGGCGCGGATCTCCCGCGTGAACGCCGCAGAATCCATGGGCCGCAACCCGTCGGCGTGAACGACCGAGTCGTCGTCCGGGTCGCCCAGTTCCAGGCGCTCCTGGAGCTCGTCGAACGAGTCCCACTCATCAAGGTCGACCGCCTGCGGGTCGTCGAGAATGGCGAGTTCCTCGTCCAGGTAGTCGCGGGGGTGGTTCTGCATCCAGGCCGTGCCGTTCCACCATCGGCGCAACTTGGTGATGTCCGCCCCGGAGGGCATCCCGTGCCGCGACCACCCGACCTTGAATGCCGCCGGACCGTCCAGATCCAATGGACCCTTGAGGACGGTTCCGGCACACAGGGCGCGCAACCGCACTTCCGCTCCCGCGAGGTCGACGGGATCTGACCGATGCGGGGGCCGACACCAATGCCCGGCGAAGGAACACGCCGGATCACGTCCGTCGTCGTCTGCGACGTGGTGCGCACCGAGGACGCTCATTCGGATCAGATCCCGGCCGAAGCCAAGCACCACATGGGTTTCCTGCTCGACGATCGTCCCCGACTCCGGGTCGACGACCCGAACCAGAGTGGCATCATCGGCCCAGTCGACGATCGCTGAGGCGAGGCTCGCCATCAGCAGTTCGGTGCGTCGGGACGGTATCCCGTTCGCGCGCAACGTTCGCGTGACGATCTCGGCGGCCCGCTCGGGTGACTCCTTCCGGCCGTCCACCGCTCGGCGCCGTGGATGTCCGCTCGGGTCGAGTTCGGGAAAGAGACCGGCGGTCTCCAGACGGCTGGTGGAGTCTGGTCCGTCTCGCAGGTCGGCGAGTATTCGGATCGTCGGTTTCGGCGAGTCGTCCCGCCACCAGCGGTCCAAGAGATGGACGTGTGCGGGAATCTCGATCGACGCGTCCCATTCCGCGGTGTGGGGTTCGGGTGTTTCGGCGCAGTCGTGCTCGAGGAGTTCGCAGATGTCGAAACCCAGCCCGGTGCCCATGTCGCCGCCCTATCTTCGGAGTGCTGTTCCGTTGGGACACAGGTAATCACGAGGGTGTGATCATCGGGTCGGTCAGGCCATCGGATCGATCCTGAGTGGAGCCTCCGGTCGTGCGCCCCGGGACCGGACTGTGACACGAGCCCATAGTCGCGTCCGTCGAACGGGAGCGCCGACAGACCGTCATGGAAGTCTTGGGGCAGTTGACGTCCATACGCGGTCGGCGACGGTGTGGATGTCGCCGTCTCGGCTCGACCTGCCGGAGGCGCCGGGTCGGCAGCTGATGGTCATGCTCGACACTCCGGGTGCGCTTGCGTGCTTCTTCTGGTGAGGCCACGACCAGTCAGGACTGGAACGTGTGTCAGGCTTCTCGGGGCTCGGTCGGTGGCGCCTCGATCGGGAAGAGGATCGGGCTGATCAGATACTGCGCGCGGTCCGCTGTCGGCTCATTGGTCAGTTGAGGCGCGATCGCCTGTCGCATCCCCTCGATCATCACACGGAGTTCCTTGGGGCTGAGCCAGACGGCGTGCTGTCGGTACCCCACCTGGTCGGCCACCGGGTCGGCTCCGTCTCGACCGAGGTAGGCGTTGAATTCGGCGGCCAGGGCCGCCAAGGCGGTGGCGAAACCGTCTCGATGGTTCATTGGCGAGAGCGAAGCCATGGTGTCGGCATCGATCCCGGCGCGGTCCTGGCGGAGTCGATAGCGGCGCTCGACCGCGCCGCGCACCCGTCGCTCCTCGGAGACCTCGAGGACGCCGCCGGACGCGAGCAGGTCGACGTGCCGGTAGACCGTGGCCTTCGAGACGTCCGAGATGCGATCGCACAACTCGGTGGTCGTCAGCTCCCGCCCGCCCCGCATCGCGTGAATCACCCGCAACCGCACCGGATGTGCCAACAACTCGAAACCGTCCATGCCGCAATGCTCTCACATTGTGCTAACGTTCGCAAAGATTGAGAAAGGTTATGGAGATGTCTCACGATGCGATGACCGCCCCGGTGTCCGACTGGGTCCCACCGTCCTACACCGAACCCAGCCGTTTCGCCGAACACGATGTCACGGTCGGCACCGGCCCTCTGGCGGTGTCGGGGACGGTCAGCGTCCCCAATGGTCCGGCGGCCTGCCCCGGGGTGGTGTTGCTGGCCGGCGGCGGGCAGTTCGATCGCGACGCGACCAGTGGGCCGAACAAGCCGCTTAAGGACCTGGCCTGGGGTCTGGCCAGCCGCGGTATCGCGGTGTTGCGTTTCGACAAGGCGACGTTCGCCCATGGCGACTTCGCCGCCGCACCCGACCTGACCATGACGCGGGAATACCTGCCGTATGCCGTCGACGCGATCGGACTGCTCCGGCGCCACCCGGCGGTCGACGCCGAGCGGGTGTTCGTCCTCGGCCACAGCATGGGCGGCAAGATCGCTCCCCGGATCGCCGCAGTCGAGTCCTCGGTCGCCGGTCTGGTGATCATGGCCGGTGACGTCCAGCCGATGCACCATGCCGCCGTTCGCGTCATCACCTACCTCGCGGCCATGGTCCCGGACCTGGTCCCGCCCTCGACGGTCGAGATCTTCGGCAGGCAGGCGGCCCTCGTCGACAGCGCTGATCTGACGTCGTCGACTCCAGCGGCGGAGCTGCCGTTCGGCCTGCCCGCCTCGTACTGGCTCGAACTGCGCGACTACGACCCGGTCGCGATCGCGACCGGACTCCGGAAGCCGATGCTCATCCTCCAAGGAGGACGCGACTACCAGGTCACCGTCGACGATGACCTGACCCGATGGAGAGCGGGGCTGGGCGACCGCCCCGAGGTCGACATTCGTGTCCACGACGCCGACGACCATCTGTTCTTTCCCGGCACGGGTCCGTCCACTCCCGCCGATTACGAACGGCCCCAGCATGTCGACCCCGCCGTGATCGGTGACATCGTCGAATGGGTGGGCCGCGCCAGGGCGTGACGGCGAACGAACGTCCATATCGTTCTTTCGTGGTCGACTCGGCGAGGTGAAGTCCAGTATGGTCGGGTTGCGTTGCGGTCCACATTTGGGCGCGGACATCGCCTTCCAGTGCTGTGAAAGCATGTCTCAATGACTGCCGAGAGCGAACTCCGATCCGAAGTGTCCTATCGAAAGGCGGCCAACGAGGGCGATGTGGACGCCATGCGCGACCTCGGCGACCTCCTGCTGGAAGCCGGTGAACTGTCCGAAGCCGAGGCCTGGCTGAACCAGGCGGCCCTGGCCGGCCACAGCGGCGCGATGTTCTCACTGGGTTCTCTGTGCTACGACGACGATCCCGAGCGGGGCGTCGAATGGTGGCGGCGGGCGGCCGAACTCGGACACGAACTCGCACTGCGCAACATGGGGATCATCGCCGAGCAGGACGGCGACGCGGTCGGGGCGGAGTCGTGGCTCCGCAAGGCCGCTGAGGCCGGGCACGGCAGGGCCATGTTCGAGTACGGCTTCGACAGGCACGACGCGGGCGATGTCGAGCAGGCGATCCAGTGGTGGCGCAAGGCGGCGGAAGCCGGTGTCCCACAAGCGATTCACAACCTCGGAATTCTCGCCGAGCAGAGCGGCGACCTGGTCGAGGCCGAAGTCTGGTACCGCAGGCTGGCCGAGGCGGGTGACGCCGACATGATGTGTCGACTGGGGAACCTCCACATGGACCGCGACGATCCCGACGGGGCCGAGGCGTGGTGGCGCGAGGCGGCACAGGCCGGTGATCCCGACGCCATGTCCAATCTGGGCCTGATGTGCCAGACGCGTCAAGACTTCCGAGGGGCTCAGGGCTGGTATCGATCGGCCGCCGAACTCGGCCAGCTGTCGGCGATGCACCACCTCGGCGGGCTCGCGAAAGCCGACGGCCAGTCGCTCTCGGCGCGCTTGTGGTGGCGCAAGGCGGTCGAGGACGGTCTGGAGGAGGCCGAGGAGCGATTGGCCGAGCTCGACGCGGAGCCGCCCATCGTCGAACCGGACCTCGCTGTCGGTACCCCGGACGCGGCGATCCTCGCGGTCGGCCTGGACGCCGAGGAGCGCGGGGACCACACCGAGGCCGAACGGCACTACCGGTCGATCGCCGATGCCGGTGTGCCACTGGGCATGCAGTTTCTCGCCAACCTGCTGAAAGGTCGGGGGAGGATCGACGAGGCGGAAGCCTGGTACCGCAAGGCCGCCGAGGCGGGCGAACCCAAGGCCCAGCACAGTCTTGGCGTGCTGTCGTACGAGCGCGGCGATCTGGCCGCGGCCGAGAATCTGTTCCATCTGGCGGCGACCGCCGGTGACACCTCCGCGATGTACAACCTCGGGCACATCCACGCCAATGTCCATGACGACAAGGACGCGGCATTGGAGTGGTGGAGGAGGGCCGCCGAGGCACGCGATCCGCATGTCCTGCATAGCCTCGGCGTGTTGCTGATGCACGAGGGCAGTGAGGTGGAGGCCGAGCTGTGGTTCCGGGAGGCCGCGTCCCTGGGCGAACCGAACGCGATGTATCACCTGGGTCTGATCGCCATGCGACGAGACGATATGGACGACGCGACGCTGTGGTACGGCCGAGCCGCCGAAGGCGGTCGGGTCGACGCCGCCAACAATCTGGCCGTCATCCACCACCAGTCCGACGAGCCGGAGAGGGCAGAACCGTGGTATCTCAAGGCGATCGAGTTGGGCGACCAAAGGGACTCCAAGGCCATGTTCAACCTCGGCGTCTTGTACGAGGCGCAGGGGAGGCTGGACGAGGCGGAGAAGCTGTGGTCCGAGGCCGTCGAGGTCGACGGCAACCCGGGAGCCGCGAAGGCGTTGATCTCGATGCGGAGGGAGAAGGGCGAGGACTGAGTCCCGCCTCCGCCATCCCGGATTCGCTCGTGTCGTTCGGCGACGAGGCGTCCGACGGGACCGCCCGTGTCAACGCCGTTCGACACGGGCGGTCGTCCATTGAGGTCTACGTCACCGCGTCGGCGGTGGCGCGGATCTCGTCGGCGTAGACGGTCCACAGGGCTCTCGGCAGGTCGTGCCCGAGCCCCGGAAACGTGCGGAGTCGCGCTCCGGTGATGGCGTTCGCCAGGTCGCGCGCGGCGACGGTCCGGAGCAGTTGGTCGGCCTCGCCGTGGAGCACCGTCGCGGGGAGTCGCAGGCTCGCCAGGCGTCCGCCGCTCCACGTCGCGCCGAGCTGGCGTCCCATCGTGGAGGGATCGCGGATGGGAGACTTCGCGTCCTTTTCGATGCGCGACAGGGCTTCCGCTTCGTCGAAGGGGTAGCCCGGCGAGGCCAGTGCCCGGGAGACGGCGAGCCCGAGCGCCATGTCACCTTCGCGGGTCGCGGGAAAGCGCAACCGCGCCATCCGCGCGACGAAGCCGAAACGTATGTACCGCGCCAGTTTTCGGCGTCCGGCGTCGCTGGGGACGGCGCCGGAGCTCGTCAGCGACCGGACTCGGGCGGGATGGCGCATCGCGATGCGCTGGACGTTCAGGCCGCCCATCGAGTGTCCGAACAGGTGCGCCGACTCCCACCCGACCGCGTTCATGACCGCCATCGCGTCATCCGTCATGTCCTCGGCCGTGTAAGCCGGAGGTCGCTTGCGGAACAGGGAGCTGACGGGGCGAGCCTTGGTGTTCGGGAAGTGCGTCGATTGTCCGGAGTCGCGGTTGTCGAAGGACACGATGTGGAAGCCGCGCCCGATCAGCTCGTCCAGGAATCCTCGCGGCCACCAGAACCGGGTCACCCCGGCACCCATGACCAGCAGCAGCGGCTCACCTCCGGAGCCGCCGAGATCGTCGTATGCGAGGTCGACGTCGCCGTTGTGCGCGTAGCGGGTCGGCGTGGTTGTCATGACTCCTCCGGGGGGTTTGCGAACACTGTTCTCGAACTATAGCTTTCGGGTACGGTGTTCGCAAACAGTTTGGGAGGCGACATGACTGACGACACGGTGCCGATCTGGCTGCGCCCCGAACGCTCCGGGACAGGCCGCCCCGCCGAACGAAGCCGCGCCGAGATCACTGCCGCCGCGGTCGTCGTCGCGGACCGAGGCGGGCTGAGCGCGGTGTCCATGCGCAACGTCGCGGTCGAGCTCGGCACCGGTGCCGCGTCTCTGTATCGCTATGTCGCCAGCAGGGAGGACCTGCTCGACCTGATGATCGACGCGACGGCGGCGGAGTACCGGCTCGAAGAACCGACGGGGAATTACGTCCACGACCTGGTGTCCATCGCCGAGCAGGCGTACGCGATCATGACGCGCCACGTGTGGCTGCCCGAACTCGTGGTGACCCGCCCCACCTTGGGTCCCAACGGGATCGCCCTCCTGGAGCATGTCTTGGACGTCCTCGCGGACCATCTCGTTGACGGCCCCGCGAAGCTGGAGATCTTCGCGCTCATGAACGCGACCGTCGCCACCTTCGCGCGCAACGCCCTCGCCGAGTCAGGCGGGACCGGTTCGGCTCAGGCGGCCTACCTGGCCCACGTGGCGGCGGACGGGCGACATCCCCGTATCTCGGCGTTGATGTCCACAATGCCTAAACTTGCGGGCGATGTGGACGTTCGTCGACGCGCGGCCTTGACGGCGATGCTGACCGGTCTGCTCGAACGCCGCTGACGCCGACGATCGACCACGGAACCTAGTGACGAAGCGGCCCTTCACAACGGCGGCGGCTCACTTCTTCGGGTCCCTCAAGGACGCGAAGAAGATGATCAACGAAACGAGCATGACGGTGCCGAAGACGTTGGCGATCGGGTTCTCGAAGGCCTCGGACGTACCGGCGGTTCCGGCGATGAACGGAGAGGCCAAGACACCCGAACATCCCGATGCCATGAACAGAAGGGAGATCACGAACAACCTCCGCTTCGAGGTCTGTTCCGGTCGTTTGCCGACACGCTCTGCGGTTTCGCTTCGTCCTGGTGTCGCGTTGGGCGGTTTCCTCGTTCCGCCCGGAGAACGGACGACCGGATCGATGTGGTCGATCTCCTCGGACCGCGGGCGATCACGTCGCGATGGTGTCTCGTCGATCTCGGGGCCCGAGCCACCGGCCGGTTCACCGGTTGGCCGGGCCGTCACACCGTGGTGGTCGGCGGGGGCGACCAACAGGCTGCCCTCCGCGACCACCAGCTCCGGTTGGTCCAAGACGGTCGGCGCGATGCCGGTGGCGCGATGCAGGACGGTGGCGACGAGTGGCACTCGACTGGCTCCACCGACGAGGAACACGCCCGCGATCTGTTCCCGGGGCACGGCCGAGCGCGCGACGACTTGGTTGGTCAACTGAGTGGTTCGTTCGAGAAGGGGTCCGGCGGCCACCTCGAACTCCTCGCGGCCGATGGGCAGCGCCCGCTCAAGGATCGGCACGTGCACCATCACGCTCGAGCGCCGAGACAGGGACTCCTTCGCCTCTCTCGCCGCAGTCCACAATGCCGCCCGATGGCGTAGATCGCCGGCCTCGCCGGTCGACAATCGTCGCCAGGTCTCGGGATCATTGTCGGCTATCGCGGCCCGGATCACGCCGACGACGACCGCGTCCAGGTCGAGGCCGCCGACATCGTCCAGCCCGCCCACCGCCAAGGTCTCCAGGCCGGTGGTGCCGCGTCGTACGACCGCCGCGTCGCAGGTGCCCGCGCCCAGGTCGTACACCACCACACTGCTACCCGGGGGAACTCGCTGAACATCGAGCGATGCGAAGTAGGCGGCCGCCGCCTCCGGTTCGGGAACCAGGGTGAGTTCGGATATCCCCGCGCGAGTGGCGGCCTCCGACAGGACACCGGAACGGAGGCTTCCCCACTCCGCCGGATGCGTCAGCGTCGCGGAACTCAGCCGTTCCCCGGCCACGCGCTCGGCTTCGCGGAGCACGGTTCTCAGCGTGGCTTGGATCAGTGTGGACACCGGTAGTACGAAACCGCCGAGCGCGATCTCGCCGTCTCCGATGCGAAGCTTCGGGTTCGGCTCGGCGGATCCGGGATCGACACGAGCCGCTCGTACCGCGTCGGTTCCGGTGAGGAGTTGATCGGCGCGTTCGGTGTAGACCATGGACGGCAGCAGCGGCGAACCGTCGAACAGCAACGGTCTGCGGCGCCCGTCCGGCGATACCAGCATCGCCACGGTATTCGACGTTCCATAGTCGATTCCGAGTCGGAATCCAGTCATGGTGGAACATTACGGCACCGGAGGACGCGGGGCCAGAGCGCGAATCCGAAGTGGACATGTCGAGGTCGTGTCCATCCTGCCTTTCCGATGTGGTCCCTACGCCGTGGTCGCGCGAGGCGGCGGTCTTGGCGTTCGGCTCGTAGGCGGCGTCAGGGGAGCAAGAGCTCCCGGGCGGTGGCCTCGGCCCACCAACGCTCGATCCGGTCGGGTTTCCATGCTCGTTCGGTGGTCAGCGTGTTGTAGACGTCGATATTGCACAGGGCCGCGTACACGTCGACGGATGCGGCGACGCCCGACCGGAGGACGGCGGTCGGCCAAGCGGAGAACACCTGAGCGCGGACCTCGTCGGCCCGTCGTCGGCCGTCCTGATAGACCTCGGCCAGATCCGGTTCGGTGCGGCCCGCATCGCGCAGCAGGGTGATGAGGTCTCCGGCGCGCTCGAACAGCCTCCGGTCGTAGGCCGTCATGGCGGCGAGTTGGAGCCGGGGATCGTCATGGGCCGCTTCGAGTTCGGCGAGTTGCTCGGGTAGGTCGGCCGACAGGTCCGCCGCGTCGGCGAGCGCCAGCGCGAGGCCCGTCTTGTTTCCATACGCCGCGTAGACGGTGGGCACGGAAACCTCGGCCTCCCGTGCCACATCGCGCACCGTCGTCGCCGCCCAACCGCGCTCGACGAACAGTCGACGCGCGGCGTGCGCGATCTCCGACCGGGTTTCCTGCGCCTTGGCCTTGCGACGCAGCGAGTCGTACTGGCGTCGATCCGCCGAGTCCATGACTTCCCTTTCATTTGCTGTGGAATATATTGAATATATGCATAGTAAACTCAAACTGCGCGGTAGCCCGACGACCTTCTCTCAAGTCGGCGGTCTCTCCGGCATCGGCTTCGCCCTCGTCATTCTCCTGGCCAACCACCTCATCTTCGTCCCCGCCGGACTGCCCAACACCGGTGCGGGCCTCGGCGAAGTGACCGCGTTCTTCGACGCCGAAGCCGATGCGGTCGCGCTGGGTTCGGCGTTCATTCCCGCAGCCTGGGTGTTGGCCACGGTCTTCGGGGCGAGCGCGGTCGCCGCGGCGCGTCGGTCCGAACACGACCGAGGCGAGGCCTGGGCACTGATCGGTTTCGGTGGGATCCTCCTGCAGAACGTCAACGTCGCCGCCGTCAGCGCGATCCGGCTAGCCCTTTCGCGAACCGGCGTCGACGAGGGCACCGCCGGGCTATGGGCCCTTCATGACGCGCTGTTCGGTCTCAATGGGACCTTCCTGGCGCTCGCGCTCGTCGGTTTGTCGGTCGCAGGGACACGCGCGAGGCTCCTCCGGCCCTGGCAGGCCGTCCTGGGCTACGTAGCCGCGGCGCTCCAGTTCGCCTCGGCCACCCTCACGCCGTGGGTCGTCGAGTACGGGGGAGTCTTCGGCCTGATAGGACTCAGCGGTTGGCTGATCTGGGTTGCCTGGCTCATCCTCTACGGGGTGGCGCTCCTCAGGGCGGCTCCCGAACAGCCGCTGGGTCGGCCCGTTGTCGAGCGCTCGTCGCGGGACCGGGCTCACGGAAAAGTCCGTTGAACGACGGCGGTCAGACGGGGCAGAATCCGCTGGTATGGCGGAAGTTCAGAAGTTGCACGACGAAGAGGTCGACATCGACGTGTCGTTGGCGACGCGCCTCGTCGCCACTCAGTTTCCACGATGGTCCGACCGATCGATCAGCGTCGTCGCGGAGTCCGGCACGGACAATGTGACGTTTCGGCTCGGAACTGACCTGGCGGTGCGTCTGCCGCGCACCGCTTGGGCTGAGGGGCAGGTGGAGAAGGATCGTGCCTGGCTGCCCCGTCTCGCCCCGCAGCTGCCGCTGGCGGTTCCGGAACCCGTGGAGATCGGGACACCGGGCGAGGGCTATCCGTTCAGTTGGGGTGTGTATCGATGGCTCCCCGGGGAGACGTTGCGGTTGGATCGCCTGGACGACCCCAATCGGGCCGCCGCGGACCTCGCCGGGTTCGTTCGCCGCCTGCGTGCCATCGACGCGACCGGTGGCCCCGTGCCGCCCGATGACCCGTTCAAGCGCGGTACCCCATTGGCCCCGCGCGACGCCATGTTCCGGGAGGCGCTTGACGAGCTCCGGGACGAGTTCGACGTCGAACTCGTGCTCGCGGCGTGGGAGGCGTCCTTGGCGGCCGCGCCGTGGCAGGGGCCTCCGGCATGGATTCACGGCGATCTGATGACAGGGAACATCTTGACGGTGGACGGCCGGTTGTCGGCGGTCATCGACTTCGCGACCTTGGCCGCCGCCGACCCCGCCGGTGACCTGTTGGCGGCGTGGTACGTCTTCGACGGCGAGTCGCGGCGGGTGTTCCGTGCCGAAGCGGATGTCGACGACGATATGTGGGCTCGCGCGCGCGGTTGGGCTCTGTCGTTGCCGTTGATAGCGATTCCGTACTACCGGAGACGGAACCCGGGTGCGATCAGCAGTGCGCCGCAGGTGATCGCCGAGACGCTCGCCGACTTCGTCGCGGAGAGCTAGCTGCCGGCGGCTACTTTTGCCTGGTGTCACGCGGGTTTCGAGGCTTCGGAACGGTCGCTTCTCCGTCTCTCTCGCCCGATTCTGCGTGCCGCGTGCCACCTAGAGGGCACGGCATGACCGAGATGGGAAGGGCGTATTCGCACCTGCTGATGTCTATTGCCTCGGCTCTGGAAACGGCCAAGCCGGATGAACGGCTGCGCGGACTGTTCGCGCAGATCTCCCCGCTATTGGAATCCAAAGCGGACAGAACCGAAGCGCTCCTCGACGAACAGGAGATGACCACGGCCGAGGCGGTCGAAGGCTTCCATCGGATCGCGCGTGGGGAGTCATGGACGTCGACGCCGTGCACTACAGCTGACCTGCTTCGCGCTCTTCGAGTCCGAGGACTAGGACGTCGCCACGCACGTGCGATCGGAAGGCGCGTGGTTGGCGGTGACCTGGCTGCACCTGCACTCGGGACGAAGTCTGTGCACTGTGGATGACTCCAACGACCCCGGTCTGGAGATGCCCCCGACATCACCGCCTGCGCTCGACATCTGACCTGGGGCCGGCCATGACCTTCCTTTCCGGACGAAACCCAGAAAGCGCGGAGACCTCGGTTCCGCATCGAAACCACATTGGTCCCATATGGAATGTGTCAGGGTCGATCCGGTCGTTCAGCGGGTGCCCGGTTTCGAGCCGTGCCCTGGCGATGGAGACTGCTGCTGTACGGCGGTCACGACATCGGACGACGTCAATCCGCCGACTGATCCGCCCAGCACGCCGACGAGGACGGTCGACTCCGACCGACCCGGGAACGGGTTACTACGCTGCTGGCGAAAGTGCTTTCCGGCTCGCGCGCCCACCGGTATAGATGTCAGGAAGCACGCGAGGTCCGGTCAGCGGATCAGCGGTAACCAGGAAGGGACGTGGGATGTCGGAGCTGTCCCCGGCCGGGCCCCCCAATCGTCGGCGGCAGGCCAAACCGCTGCTGCGGACCGTGCTCGGCAACGTTCTGCGCCGCGCCAGGCTGGCCCAGCGCCGGACGCTGGCCGACGTGGCACGGGAGGCCCGAGTGTCGATGGCCTACCTTTCCGAGCTGGAGCGCGGCCGTAAGGAGGCGTCCTCGGAGGTGTTGACGGCCATTTGCGACGCGCTGCGCATCGAACTGTCCGATCTGCTGGCCGCCATCGGGCGCGACCTGGCAGACGATCGCGCCCGGCGGGCGACTGTGGTGCAGGTGACGGCGTTCCGCGGCGATCGGGTGCAGCGCAGCGGTTCCGGCGACGTGTACTGCATGGCCGCCTAGTTCGTTCGTCAACGATTGGTGACGATCCGGTCGGCGAGGCCGTACTCGACGGCTTCGCCGGCCCTGAAAGTCTTGTCGCGGTCGGTGTCGGCCTTGATCTTGGCGATCGGATGGCCGGTGTGCCGGCTGAGGATCTCGTCCATCTCGGCCCGAACCCTGGCCACCTCCTTGGCCTGGACGGCCAGGTCGGGCAGGGTGCCGCGAGCCTGACTGGACGGCTGGTGCAGTGTGACTCTCGCGTGTCGCAACACGGAGCGTTTGCCCGGGGCACCGGCGGCCAGAAGTACCGCCGCCACGCCCGCCGCCTGCCCCATGCAGATGGTGGCGACTTTGGGCCGGATGAACTGCATGGTGTCGTAGATGGCGGTCAGGGCGCTGAACGAGCCGCCCGGCGAATTGATGTAGAGGCCGATCTCCTGGTCGGCGCTCGCCGATTCCAAGTGGATCAGCTGGGCCATCACGACATTGGCGACCCCGTCGTCGATCTCCGTGCCCAGGAAGATGATCCGGTCGGCCAGCAACCGGGAGTAGATGTCGAAGGCGCGTTCGCCGGTCGACGTCCGCTCGATCACGGTGGGGATCGTGTACTGGCTCATGGTCAGATCCCCACTCGCTGGTTGACGGCCGCGGGACGGACGTCGTCCAGCCGTTCGAGGATGTGGTCGACGAAGCCGTACTCACGGGCTTCGGTGGCACTGAACCAACGGTCCCGCAGACTGTCGGCCTCGACCTTCTCCACCGACTGTCCAGTGTGCTCGGCGATCAGCGTGGTCATCAGAGTTCCGGTGCGTTGCAGTTGTTCGGCGTAGATCTCCACGTCGGCGGCGGTCCCGCCGAACCCGGCCGAGCCCTGATGCAGCAGGACCTGCGCGTGCGGCAGCATGAACCGCTTGCCGGGGGTACCGGCGCTCAGCAAGAACTGGCCCATGCTCGCCGCCAAACCCATGGCCAGCGTGCTGACGTCGTTGGGTATCAACCGCATCGTGTCGTAGATGGCCAGTCCGGCGCTCACCGAACCGCCGGGCGAGTTGATGTACAGGCTGATGTCGCTGCGTGGGTCCTCCGCCGACAGCAGCAGGAACTGGGCGCACAATCGGTTGGCCACCGCGTCTTCGACTTCGGTGCCCAGAACGATGATGCGCTGCTGGAGCAGTCGGGCGGCCAACTGGTCGTCGAGCGACCCGCCACCGGGGGCGACTGAGGCGACGGCTGTCTGCATGATCTCTTCCTTCAGCTCGGATCCGATGCCGCGATCCGGCACCACGACCAACAATGACGGCGTCCCGGCTGAGCAGCCAAGACAATCTGCTGACAGCAGAGCCATCACCTGCGGGCGCGGCTTCAGATCGACGTCGGCGGTCGGCCGGCGCCCTCGGGACGTCGCATGGTCCGAACAGGAATGCCGTCGACCGCCCGGCGGATCAGGTGATCACTTCGGACTCCCGGTCTCGAAGCCGATACCGCACACGGCTTACCCGGCGGTCGTTCCCCCACAGCCGTTCGCGCCGGTGGGAGTCGGCGATCAGATGGACGGGTGACGTGAACGCGGGCTGCGGAGCCCGAACTTAATCCACATCAGACGGAATGATTGTCGGCTGTCCATATGGCTCAGGAGGACTGAACCGTGTTGTGGAGTGTCCGGGCGTCCGTTCGGAACCGGGGAGGGGCGACACGTCAAGCGTCGGGTGTGTTCCCGATCTGCTGTCGCAGAACCGCGACGACGTCCGCCGGTCGGAAGAGGTCGCTCTTGACGACCTTGCCGTCATCGCGCCGAACCGCTTTGCCTTCGGCGTCCAGTTTGCTCATATTGGCGCGATGTACTTCGGCCAGGACCGCGTCCAGGTCGATGCCATGCGCCAGAGCCATTCCATAGGCCGCGTAGACCACGTCGGCCAACTCGTGGGCGACGTCGGCGAGCGAGCCGGAGCCGACCGCCTCCGAGACCTCCGCGATCTCCTCGTCGAGCACGCGCAGACACAGTGCGGCGATGCCGTCCGGTGGATGGGTCGGAGTGGACTCTCGGTGGATGCCGAAGGCTTCATGGAACTCGGCGAGGTACCCGGCTGGTGAATCGGCTGTCATCGCGCCAGGCTATTGCCAGACCCGTGAACCGGCTCGGCCGGAGACGCGCCGATCCGACAGTTCAGCGTCGGTTCCGAGACGCTACCCCAAGCCGTCGCGGAGCAACGGCCTGTTCGCCGCGTGCCGTTCTGGGCCCCGATCTCGCGACCGATGTCGGCTGTTGTGACGTCGATCGAGTGCCGGAAATCGCGATGACTGGTCGCTTATGGAAATAGGCTCGGCACATCACCGGTGCCTGTCGGCCCGCTGATCGACCACGGAGGCAGGACATGGCAAAGTCGTTCACTCGTCGGGCGCTGCTTGGCGCCACGGCGCTCGGGCTGGCCGCGACCGCAGGTGTCGCCGCCGGCGCCACCGCGGAGGACCGTTCCAGGACCGAAGGCGTCTCCGGCGATCGTTCCGGGCAACCTGAGGCGATGGCGCCACAACGGGATCAAAGGATGCTGGAACTGGAGGAGGGTTACGACGCCCGGCTGGGGGTGTACGCGTTCAACACCGGCACCGGAGCCGTCCTGGCGCACCGTCCCGACGAACGCTTCGCGTTCTGCTCGGTGTTCAAGGCCCTGGTCACGGCAGCCGTCCTACACCACAACCCGATGTCGCGTCTGGACGAGTTGATTCGCTACACAGAGGACGACCTGATGGCCAGCTCCTTCGTGACGCGCGAGCACGTCGACACGGGGATGACGATCGGCCAACTGTCCGACGCCGCCGTGCGATTCAGCGACGGCACCGCGGGCAATCTCCTCCTGAAGGACCTCGGCGGGCCGGACAGGCTCACCGATTACACACGCCTGCTGGGTGATCGGGTGACCCGAATGGACCGCTACGAACCCGACATAGTCACCGCGATCCCCGGCGATCCTCGGGACACCAGTTCGCCACTGTCACTGGCCAAGGACCTGGACACGCTCGTGCTCGGCCGGGCGCTGTCGAGGGGGAAACGCGCCTTCCTGCGCGACCTCCTTGAGCGCAACACCACCGGTTCGGCTCGCGTCAAGGCCGCCCTTCCTCCGAGGTGGAGGATCGGCAACAAGACCGGCACCGGCGACTACGGCACGCTCAACGACATCGCCGTGGTGTGGCCGCCCGACGCCGCTCCGCTGGTCCTGGCGATCATGTCCAGCAAGGAGACCCACGACGCCGAGGGCGTCGAGACGGTCATCGCCGAGGCCGCCGAGCACGTCTTCGCCACGATCGCGTGACCCCGCAGGGTCCGGCGGTCATCGCCGAACTTTCGCCGGGACGGTGGCTGGTTCCCGCTGCGCCGGTGACCTGCATCGAATCGAGATCGGCCCTGCCGGAAACCCGGCAGGTCCGATCTGGCCGTCAGGTCGTCACGGGTCGACCAAACGCCAGATGCCGTATCCGAAGCCGTCCAGCCGGGCTTGACCTTCCTGCCATAGCGCGCCCTTGGTGATGACCGGCTCGACAGGTTCGTACCCGGGCACCGCCGCGGTGGCCGGGGTTCGGCGAGGGTTGACCGCGACGATGAAACGCTGATCGCCCTTACCTCGAAGGAACACCAGCGGATAGGCCCGGGTACGACCCGCCAGGACCGTCACGTCGCCCGCCGGACCCAACGCGGGATTGTCCCGGCGAAGCGCGATCAGTTGCCTCACCAGGTGAAGCAGCGAATCGGAATCGTCGCGTTGCGCCGAAACCGTCGGCGCCCCGGCGGCCGGGTCGATCGGCAGGTACAGCCGATCGGCCGGCGCGGAGGAGAACCCGGCGCCCGGCCCGGTATTCCACTGCATCGGTGTCCGCGAACCGGCACGATTGTAGGTGTCCCCGAGGGAACTGCCCTCCTTTGCCGGAAGCCCGGGCACGTAACGCATTCCGATCTCGTCGCCGTAGTAGATCGCCGGAACCGTTGGCCAGGTGAGTATGACGACCATGGCCGGCCGGAGTTGCTCACCGTTTCGGTCGCCACACGAGAGCCGTGGGAAGTCGTGATTGGAGGTGGGCAGGCAGATCAGACCGCCCGGCTTCATCGCCGCCGTCGCCGACTCCCACGCGTCGAGGAACTCAACGGCCGAGCCCATCCCCTCGGCGTCGAAGAAGCACGGGCCCGGCGGCCAGTCGGGTACCTGGACGCCCGCTCCATTGTCCATCAGGGAACGAAATGCCCGGCCCACGAAATGCAGAAAGAAGTCGAGGTGGAATCCGGCATTGACGGCGGCCGCCGGATCACCCCACTCTGACAACAGCACGGCGTCGGGATGATCGCGATCCAACCACGCGCGAAGTTCGGTCCACAACCTGGCGGTTTCCGTGCCGTCGGCGTCGTCCTTGACCAGCGAAGCCGCCATGTCGACCCGAAAGCCGTCGGCGCCACGGTCGAGCCAGAACGCCATGATCTCGCGTAGAGCCGCACGGTTGGCGGTAGGCCCGGGGTCGTCAGGGGACTGGCGCCACGGTTCGTCGGGATCCGTTCGGGCGTAACCGAAGTTGAGGGCCGGCTGGCTGGTGAAGAAGTTCGGCAGGTAGCAGCCGTCGCGGCCACCCGGTGACGGGTGAAATCCCGGCGGCCGGTTCGCACGGCCGGAGGTCCAGATGTACCGGTCGGCGTGGACACCGTCGTCGCGCGCCGCGGAGTCGGCGAACCAGGCGTGACGGTCGGAGGTGTGCCCGGCGACCAGGTCCAGCAACACCCGCATCCCGCGCTGGTGCGCCGCGTCGATCAGTGCGACGAGGTCGTCGTTGTCGCCGTAGCGTTCCGCCACCCGAAGGAAGTCGGCGACGTCGTAGCCGGCGTCGGTGAACGGCGAGGCGAAGCACGGGTTCAACCAGATCGTGGTGATACCAAGCCATTCCAGGTGATCCAGTCGTTGGAGGATGCCGGCGAGATCGCCGACTCCGTCGCCGTTTCCGTCGGCGAAGCTTTGTGGGTAGACCTGATAGATCACCGAGTCGATGAGCCACTGTGGTGGTGAGCCTGCCATGGGCACCTCGCGGGGGTGGTGGGAGAACGGGAGGATCGGTTGGCGCTGAACCTTCGATCTCTATCTACTCAGGCCGATGAGTCGGGTTGACAGCCGCAGCTCTCCCGTATGACGACTTCGGTGGCGATGAGTTCGTCGGTCACCTCACGCGAGGCGATACGTTCGAACAACAGCCGGGCCGCCGCCGCGCCCAGCTCTCGAACCGGCTGTCGCACCGTCGTGAGCCGTGGCGCGAGGTGACCGGCGATGTCGATGTCGTCCCAGCCGGTGACGGCGAGGTCGGTGGGAACGTTGATCCCCAGTTCGGCGGCCGCGAGATACACACCCGAGGCGAGCTCGTCGTTGGCGCACACGAGGGCGTCCACATCCTCGTTCTCGAGCAACTCCAGCGCGGCCCGGTAGCCGTTCTCGAGTTCGAACCCGCCACAGGGCACCGGTTCGGTCGGCGCCGGAAGGTCCTCGGCCACATGGGCCGCGACGAAACCCGCCCAGCGCTGCCGCACATCGGGAGTGAGATCGAGATCGCCCAGGAACCGTAGTTTCCGCAGACCGTGACCGAAAAGGTGCCGGGTGAGCGCGATCGCGGTGTTGGTGTTCTCGGAATGCACGGCGGCGACGCCTGGCAGGGCCGGCCGTGCCAACATGATCACCGACACGTCGGCGGCGACGTCCTCGACCGTCGAATCGGGGATGGTCTGATCCATGATGACGACGCCGTCGATCCGGGTGGACAGGTCCCGGACCAGTTGTTCGGATGCGCTGCGGCCGTGAGTGGCCAGCACCATCACCGCGCTGCCGCGGTGCACCACCTCGGACTCGAAACCGGCGATGACCCCGGCGTAATACGGGCCGGTCAGGTCGGGGAACACGATGGCCACCGCACCATGCGCCTCGCCGGCGAGCGCCTGGGCCGCGCGACTCGGCCACCAGTTCAGTTCTTCGGCGGCCGTCAGGACGCGCTGTCTGGTCGAGGCGGTCACCCTCGGGTCGTCGCGCAGCGCGCGTGAGACCGTGGCGATGGAGACGCCGGCGCGTTCGGCCACCTGATACACGGTGGGCCGTCGCCGCGGTGACACGCCGGGACGTCGCCGTGCGGCCTCCTCGTCGTGTCCGGACAGCTCTTCGGCGGCCGTCAGGACGCGCTGTCTGGTCGAGGGCGCCACCTTCGGATCGTCGCGCAGCGCGCGTGAGACCGTGGCGATGGAGACGCCGGCGCGTTCGGCCACCTGGTACACGGTGGGCCGTTGCCGCGGTCGTTCTCGCGCGGCCTGCTCATCATGTCCGGTCACGCCGCACCCCGTCGAAATCGGTTTACCCACAGGCTACTGGTTGCCCGCGGCTGGTCGAGCCGCGAAACGTGGTGGCGGGTGCCGACGNACCCGCCACCTGCGTTCATTCGACCGGTGTCAACTCCAGAAGCGAGATTCCCGGCATGGGAAGTGAGAAGTCGTCGGTGACGACTCCGGAGGTGGCGTCGATGACCCGTTCGGGTTCGTAGGCGTCGAAATTGTTCGCCTCGTGCAGTCGAGACCACTGCGTCTCACTCGGCCAGTCGCCGCCGCCGTGACTGTCCCAGATCGCGCGAATGTTGGAGTGCTCGTGGTCGATTCGTCGGTGTGACACGCGGTATGCCCGGCCCGAAAGCCCGGCGATCTCCACGCGCACGTGCCGAGCCAGCTCGTCGGATCCGTCGCCTTTGGACTGATCGAGGGTCCCGTTCCACACCAGCACGGCGACCCGGCCGTCGTCGTGACGCGCGCTCCAGGCCTCGACCAGCGAACCGGCGCCGTCACCGGCAAGCAGCGTGGGCAGTTCGTGGTCACCGAGGCGGCTCAGGGCGCGCAGCGCCCAGTACCGTGGCTTGCGGAGATTTCCGACGGTGAGCAGGCCGAAGCCCCCGTGGAACAACCGGGGCGGGCGTCCGAGTTCCTCAAAGTGGTCGGAAGCGACCCAGTACGCGAGTGCCTCGATGCGTCCGGCCGCTGAACGCATGCCGCGCAACAGGAATGCCGCGGAGAACGGGCTGTCGCTGATGTGGTTGAAGTGGGTCGGGGTGACGCCCCACTCAGTCCATAGTAGCTCTAGGTCGGGGCGGTCGTACCGTTCGCAAAGCGGGCGAAAGTCCAGTGGCGGACTGCCATAGGTGTGTGTGGACAGGAAGTCGATGGGTGCGCCGGTCCGGGCGGTGTGCGCGAGGAGTTCACCGTTCCAGGCGGCGGCGGCCGACCCTGGTCCACCGACCTTCAAACCCGCGTCGACGGCCTTGACCGCGCGGGCGGTCACCTCGTACAGGCGCAGGTACTCGTCGAGACTGCCCGACCAGAAGACGTCGAGATTGGCTTCGTTCCATACCTCGAAGGCCCACTGACGCACCTCCTCCACGCCGTAACGATCGACGAGGTTCGTGACGAGATTGCTGATCAGTTGGGACCAACGATCCCAATCCTTTGGGGGAGAGATGATCGCGCGGTAGGCGAACACGGTCTTGGATGGATCGCGGGCCAGATCGGCCGGCATGAAGGACAGTTCGACGATGGGACGCAGTCCCAGCTCAAGCACTCGGTCGTAGATCTCGTAGACGCGGGTGAAGTCGTGTACCGGCCGCCCGTCGACCTCTCGGTAGACGCCGACGTCGTCGTTGAGGATCGCGTGAGCGCGCACGGTTCTCACGCCCAGGTCCCGACGAGTGACCGTCAGGGCCTCGGACAGTTCGGCGCCGATCGGCCGTCCACCGGTGGTCTCGGTGGACAGCAGGTGGCTGAGATGTTCGGCGCCGATCATCGCCGACCACGGGCGAGCCAGGCTGCCGGTGTCGGCGGCGGCGTCGACGCTCACCTGGACTCGCGCCTCACCGTCGCGCTGCGACGCGGCCGAGACGACTTCGCCGAGTGGCCCGACGGCGTCGATGTCGGACAGCGCGGCCACCGCGTAGAAATAGGTACGGCCCACGGTGCCGGTCGTATCGGCGTATGGCGGGTGAGGGACCGCCAGGACGTCCCCGCTCTTGTGATCGACCGGCACGAAGGGGCCGTCGGGGCCGTCGGCGCGGTGCACGAGGTAGCCGATCGCGCCGGGCACAGGGTTCCAGTCAAGCGTGACCTGGCCTCGACCCGCGTCGCAGCGCAGGTTTGCCGGTGCCGGGAGAACCACCTTTTCCGCTGTGGACTCATTGCGCCGTACCCCGATGCGGGCGTCCCAGTCGGTCCTGGCGTCATGGCCGGTTTCGGCGAGATGATCATTGGTCATCCGAGTATTCCCTTTCGGTCGTGCCGGAGGTTTGAGGGTCACCGCCGTGGCGGTGACCGGTCTGGGGCGGCGCGGGCGTCGGCATCACGGCTTCCCCGCGCTGTGGCCCCGTCGAGGATCAGAGGTCCCGTCATCTCAGGCGGTGCGAGGCGCGCGCCGCAGCCGAACTGCTGGGTAACGGGACAACCTCTACTGGTCGGCCGGAATGTTGAACTCCTCGATCCCGATGGCGTGTCGCAGTCGGTGTTCGGTGCGGTCATCGCAGAAGTTGGAGCGGATCACGTCGTCTCCCAGCAGATTGCCGAGTGCGCCCAGGATCATTCCCTGGTCGAGTGCCAGATAGCGCCGGGCGACGGTCGCCGAACGGACGGCGACCGCGTCATAGAACCCGCCGGTGCCGTAGATGTCGAAGTCGGCGCGCAGCCTCGTCAACTGCTCCATCGCTTCCATTGGTGCGTAAGGCAAGGCGAGGAACACCGCATGGGGCGTGACCACGCCGTCGCCGTAGTGGTCGGGCTCGGGCTGCGGCTCACGGTCCGGACACCCGGCGAAGCCGTAGTCGACGGTCGTGCGTTCCTTGTCGCTGGTGTATCCGGCGGAGTCGAGGCCCATCGGGTCCACTCCGTACTCACGGTATGTGCCGTGCGGATCCGAAGCCGGCGAGAAACCCCAGTGGCCGTAGCCGGCTTCGGCGAGCCCGTGCTCGATCTGGCCTCGCACGAACGCCGGGTGGTTGCGGCCCCAGCTGTTGGGCCCCCAGGTCGCCTCCGGGACGAACAGGTCGGGCATGAGCGCCTCGAACATCGACCCGCCCCAGCTCGGAACGAACCGCAGGCCGCGGTACTGGTAGGCGCCTTCAAACACCTCGATGCCCAGGTAGTTCTGGAAATCGCCGACCGGCTTCATTTCCTGCCAGGACCAGTCACAGTTGTCGGCGAAGGTGCGTGCGGGGGCGAAGTAGTGTTCGACCGGTACCTGGCCGAGCGCGATCGCGACGTAGCCGATGATGCGAGTCTCGCTGTTGTGGGTTCCATAGTGGTGGCCGGTGAACCACACGTCGGGGCCGCTGCCGACGTAGTTGTCCAGGACTCCGCCGCCGGGTGGCTCTTCGGGCCAGAAACCGCCCCGGAACTGGCCCGCGCCGAAGTCTTCTCCCAGCGCGTCGGGGTTGTAGTAGAACGCGAAGTTCATGTCCTTGCGGACCGCGTTGGCGCGTCGGCGCAGCGACGGGTCGTCGTTGCCGACCACCATCAGCGCCGCCGCGAGCCAGCCGTTATCCACACTGGACAAGAATGGGTAGATCGGGGATCCGTCCTCTGGCCAGGTGGTGAGCATGTCGCCGGTGGCCGGGTCGTACCAGTTGTAGAACATTCCGGAGTAGGGGTGCCGCTGTAGGGACGCCAGCGTGTCGAGCACCTTGCCGATTCTCTCGCGTGCGGCCTGGCGGGAGATGAACCCGAGCTTTCGCGCCACGATCGCCGACCACAGGTAGCAGCCGATATTGGTGGGAGAGGTATAGGCGGAGCGGCTGTCCTCGCCGAGGTCGCCGTCGATGTTGTCGGCGGGTAGGCCGGTGGTCGGGTCGGCGAGGGCCTCCATCGAACGCCAGGTGTCGGCGGCGTACCGGACGAGTTCGCGGCGTTGCGAGTCGGTGAACGCCGTCACGTCATAGGGGACGGTGCCGGCGGCCCGAGCGGGTGAACCGGGTAGCACGAGCGCCGCCGACGTCCCGGCCGCCAGCGCGAGGATGGATCGTCGTTTCATTGTCGAACCTCCATTGGGTCGGTGTTACTTCAATCCGGTGGTGGCGATGCCACGCACGAAATGGCGTTGCAGGATCGCGAAGACGATGAGGACGGGCAGCACCACGACGACCGAGCCGGCCAGAAGCAGGCCGTAGTCGGTGTCGTTTTGGCCGACGCTGTACAGCGCCAGCGCGACCGGAAGGGTGTATTTGTCCTCAGTGGTCGCTACGACGAGCGGCCACAGGAAGTTGTTCCAGGAGCCGAGGAAGGTCAAGATGCCGAGCGTGGCCAGCGCCGGCCGACACAAGGGCAAAACGATGCGCGTGAAGATGCGCAGCTCGCCGGCGCCGTCGATGCGCGCCGATTCGATGAGTTCGTCGGGAATGGAGAAGATGAACTGGCGCATGAAGAACACGCCGAACGCTCCCGCCAGGAATGGCACGACCAGACCCGCGTAGGTGTTGGTCATCTCCAGCCTGCTCACCAGCACGAACAACGGCACGAAGGTGACCATCCCGGGGACCATGACCGTGCCGACGACCAGACCGAACAGGGTTCCTCTGCCGGGGAACCGCAACTTGGACAGCGCGTACCCGGCCGCCGAGCACAACACCAGGTTGCCCACGGTGACCAGAAGCGCCACCAGGGCGGAGTTGGTGAAATAGGTGGGAAAGTCCATTTTGTCGAACAGTCGGACGAAGTTGTCCCAGGTGACGTTCCGGGGCCACCAGGTGGCCGGCACCTCGAGGATTTCGGCTTCGCTCTTCACCGACGACAGCAGCATCCACAGGAACGGCCCGGCCATGACCACCAGTCCGGCGCCCAGCACGAGGTGCAGCACCGTCTTGGCAATCCGGTCCCGGCGGCGCGGTCCGCCGGGCTTGCGTTCGCTCGGCTGCCGCGCCGTGCTGGGGGTGCTCATCGGCGTCTCCTCACTTGTCATCGCTGCGCAGCAGTCGGAACCAGACGAGCGACAAGGCCACAATCGACACGAAGAGCACGTAACTCATCGCCGAGGCGTAGCCGTAGTTGCCGAATCCGAACTGGTTGTAGATGTGGTACGAGATGGACAGTGTCGAGTCCAGCGGTTCGCCCTGGGTCATCACGAACGGCTCCTCGAAGAACTGCAGGTAGCCGATGGTGGTGATCACCGCGGCGAACAGCATCGTCGGTCGTAGCATCGGCAGCGTGACGTAGCGGAACTGGTTCCACCTGCTGGCGCCGTCCAGTCTGGCCGCTTCATACAGGCTTTGCGGAATCGCCTGCAGACCGGCCAAGAAGATCACCATCAAGAACCCGAGGTTGCGCCAGGTCGACATGACGATGAGGGAGGGCAGCGCGAACGTGGTGTCGTCCAGCCAGTGCGGTCCACTCACGCCGATCAGCGCGAGCAGGTTGTTGACCAGGCCGGTCTCGGGTTGCAGCAGAAACCGCCACACCACCGAGATCGCCACGATGCTGGTCACCACCGGCAGGTAATAACCGACCCGAAACAGTCCGCGGAACTTCGTCAGACCGGAGCTGAGTCCAATTGCGACGGCCAGTCCGGCCATCATGGTCAGTGGTACTCCCGCCAACACGAAGATCGCGGTGTTGCCGGCGGCTTTGACGAACCGGTGATCGGTCAGCAGCTTGGCGTACTGGTCGAAGACCACGAAGTCCACGGCCAGCGGGTTTCTGATGTCGGCGCTGCTCAGATCGGTGAAGCTCATCGCCAGCGACGCCAGCACCGGCCCGGCCATGAACACGGCGAACAGCACGGTGAACGGAGTGGCGAAGCCCCAGCCGACGACGGCCTTGCGAAGTCGCATTCTCCGGCGTCCTCGCCGATCGGCCGCGCCATGCACCTCGGTCACGTCAGCCACCCGTGCCAATCGAGGTGGCTTCCTCCTGGATCGCGTCGGCGGCCTCCTTGGCGGTGATGTCGGTCTTGGTGAGCTTCTCCACCTGGCCGTCGAAAGCGGCGGCGACCTGTTCCCAGGTGGCGATCGTGGGCGGAGCCTTGGCGTCGTCGAGCTGTTCGCCGAACGCCGCCAGCTGCGGGTCGGATGCCAGGGCCTTGTCATCCCAGGCCGCGGTCACCGAAGGCAGCGCCGCCACGGTCTTGTACCACTCGACCTGCACGTCCGGTTGGGACGCGTATTGGATGAACTTCCAGGCGCCGTCACGGTTCTTGGCGTCCTTGAAGACCGCGAGGTCGCTGCCGCCGATGAAGGACGTCCTCGATTCCTTGCTGGGCATGGGCCACAGCGCGTACTCGCCGGTGGCGCCTTGATCATCGAGGATGCCCATGTGCCAGGGCCCCGAGACGAACGCGCCGATCTCGCCCTTGATGAAGTCCGGTTCCAGGGAGCCGTCCGGCAGGTCGGTGGGGGACAGGCCGTCGGTGAAGTACGAGTTGTAGTAGTCGAGCGCCTCGATGGTTTGCGGACTGTTGAAGGCGAAGTTGTCGCCGTCCATGACCTCTCCACCGTTCTGCCATACGAACGGCAGGGCCGTCTGCCATGAACCGGTGCCTCCAGGCTGGAGCGAAATGCCCCACTCGGCATCGCCCTTGTCCTGCATGGCGGTGATGCCGGACTTGAGGTCGTCCCAGGTCTTGGGGGAGGAGGACACTCCGGCTTTGGCGGCTACGTCTTTGTTGACGTAGATCATCCGGGTCTCGACGTACCAGGGGACCCCGTACGAGGTGCCGTCGACGACCGTGGTGTCCCAGGCGCCGTCGAAGAAGTGGTCGGGCGCTACCAGGCCCTCGGGTGTGGGGTCCAGTCCGCCGGTGCGGGCGAACTCGCCCATCCAGGTGGTGCCGACCACGGTCAGGTCCGGTGTTTCGCCGGCGGCGATGGCGTTGGCGATCTTGTCGTGCGCGCCGTCCCACGGGATGGGCGTCACCGTGACCTTGGCATCGGGGTTCTCGGACATGAAGTCGTCGGCGAGTTCGGACAGCTTCTCGCCCTCGGCGCCCATTGCCCAGATGGTGATGTCGCCGGTGGCTTTGCCTTCGCTGATCGGCTTTCCGGGGCCATCGGCCGAGTCGTCCTCGCCGCGACCACAGCCGGCCAGCAGCAGTGACGCGGCCAGACCACATGCGATGGTCGGCCGTATCCATTCCCTCATCGGGTTACCTCCACAAAGATCAGCGCCACACCGGGGAGTCATCGACCCAAGATCGTGATCAATGGATGTATGTAAGCGCTTTGATTCATGGAAGATAGTGGTCCGCGACACACCTTGTCAATAGGTGTCGCCGATAAACCTGGCGGCTTAGTGGTGGTTACGGCACGCGAACTCGTTGGCCTGGGGCGGATCGCGCCGACGGTCCGCCATTCGCCATTGTGGATCTTGCGCGCCCCTCTGGATCATGGCGTCGTGGCGGGAACGGGTCTCCGCGGGAGTCGCCGCGCACTCGGTCGCGCCCGATGATTCGTTCAATGAACCCGATGAGATGTGGTCCTATATGGAAAATCGCTCGGGCGGAAGAGATGCCTCCCGGAAGCGGTGAGGCGCAAGTCGGTGAGTCTGCCGACGCGGGGGCAGCTGAACCACGTCGGAAAGGCGGACGCGCGGCAACTTCGGCGGTCAGGTCAAGGGCTTCATGTGGTGGCCGGGATGTCGGATTCCCTGCCATGTCACGGTGTTCAGTGGGGTAGCCGCCAGGGGATCAGGTCAAGGGGTCGGCAGATGGTCACCTTTATGGACGACCCCGAGTGCGGGGCGCTCACTGAGCGGTGTGATCTGCTTCGGCGCGATCGTCGGCCCTGCCTTATTCCACATAAGACAGGGCCGATCCGCCGTTCAGCGGGTGTCTAGCTCTGAGCGGTGTTGTAGAGGTTCTGGGCGTCCGTTCCGAAGTGCGGGCCGAACATCGTGCCGGGGAGGAAGACGTAGCCGAAGCTGTTGACGGATCCCTGGAGGCCGGTGCCGGTGGACTCGTTGAACTCGTAGAACCACGGGCCGCCGCTGGAGCCGCCCGTCATGTCGCACGAGAGGCCGTGGTCCTGCGTCAATAGGAAGTCCTTGAACGCGGTGCCGCTGCAGTAGATGAACTTCGAGCCGTCGTAGGGGTCGGCGGCGGGGAACCCGAAGGAGTACATCACCTGGTTGTAGGCGCCGTTGAACTTCAAGCCCTGGCCGCCGACGAGGTCGGTGAGGAGCTTTCCGTTGAGCGGAGCGACGACGGCGGCGCCGACGTCGAAGTTCATGTCCTCACTGGCCTCCCACTGCGGGGTGGTCAGCGTCTCGGTGGCGGTCCACTGTCCCCACGGCGACTGTCCATCATGGTAGCCGGGGACGAAGGTCCAGTTGGTGTGCCACGTTCCCTGGTACTTGACGCAGTGGCCGGCCGTGATGACGGTGCTCTTGTTCGTGCTCGTCACGGCGTTGCCGGAGCAGGAGGCGTTGCGTCCGTCCATGGTGAAGAAGACGCGGCCCGCGGTGGTGACGACGTCGCCGCCGCCCGTCCACGGTCCGCCGCCTTCGGGCACGGCCGAGACGTGGCCGTCCGTCGGCGAGACGGTGAGTTCGTCACCGGTGGGAACTTCGCCGGAGAGATCGGCGGGGGTGGCTTCGAGCAGGTCGAGCGGGGTCGCCTCGCGCATGCGCTCGGCCGTCCAGTAACCGGGTTCGGGGGCGTCGGCCGTGTGCACGACCGCGCCGTTGACGGCGGTGGTGCCGGGGTCCGCCGACGACATGCCGGGTCCCGTCACGGCCAAAGCCGTACCGAGCCCCGCCAGGAGTATGAGTCGGGCTTTTCTCATGGTTGCCGGGTCCTCGCTTTCGGAATCCACGCGTTGGGGACACGTGGCCTGATATTGAGACATCGAAGTCTATAAGTCACTTAGTGACCGGCGCCACCCCGTGCGTCACCCTCAGTTGGCGAATGACGCCATGAATACCCCGTTTTATGGCAGTTTTGTGGTCGGTCGACTACGGCTTCGGCTCGTGGAGGTGCATTGATAAACGTCGATTGAATGTGGGCCGATAGGTGCGGATGGACGCCGCGTACGGCGCCGAGCGGCGGGCGTCGTGGGCGCCTGACGCGCTCTGGGTGCGTGCTCGTGCGCGTGAATCCGGAATCGCGCGCGCGCCCGCGCGAAACGTGGTGGGGTATCTGACAGAAGGCTTCACATTCGACTGAATGGTCGTTAACCTCACCGGCACCACGCGAATCGGCCGCGTAACACAGTCTGGAGGCCCTGGGGTGACTACCTACGCGTATGACTTCTCCTTCGGAGACAAAGACCAGAAGGACCTGCTGGGTGGCAAAGGCGCCAACCTCGCGGAAATGACGAAGCTTGGGCTGCCCGTGCCGCCCGGCTTCACGATCACGACCGAGGCATGCCGTCACTACCTCTCGACCGGAGAACCCCCGGCCGAGCTCTCCGAGCAAGTACGCGAGCGCCTGTCCGCCCTCGAGACCGCCATGGGACGCCGCCTCGGCGCCGCCGAAGACCCGCTGCTCGTGTCGGTCCGATCCGGCGCCAAGTTCTCGATGCCCGGCATGATGGACACCGTCCTCAACGTCGGCCTGTGCGACGCGACCGTCGAGGGTCTCGCTCAGCAGTCCGGTGATTCCCGTTTCGCGTGGGACTCTTACCGCCGACTCGTCCAGATGTTCGCGAAGACGGTGCTCGGGCTTCCCGGTGACGTCTTCGAAGAGGCGATCGACGACGCGAAGGAACGCGCGGGTGTCAGTGCCGACGTCGACCTGGACACCGACGCGCTCCGCGATCTCGTCAAGAGATTCAAGGAGCTCATCACCACGCACACGGGCCACGACTTCCCACAGGACCCGCACGAGCAGCTGTGGCAGACGATCGAGGCCGTCTTCCGCTCCTGGAACTCGGAGCGGGCCGTCCTGTACCGACGCACGGAGCGCATTCCGGACGAGCTAGGCACCGCCGTCAACATCGTCGGCATGGTGTTCGGCAATCTCGGGTCGGACTCGGGCACCGGCGTCGCGTTCACCCGCGACCCCGCGACCGGCCGTCGTGGTGCGTACGGCGACTACCTCGCCAACGCGCAGGGAGAGGACGTCGTCGCGGGCATCCGCAACACCATTCCGCTGCATCGGCTCGGCGAGACCGACCCCAACGCGTACAACGCCTTGCTGCGGGCGATGGACACCCTGGAAAGTCACTACCGGGACCTGTGCGACATTGAGTTCACGATCGAGCGTGGCAAGCTCTGGATGCTGCAGACCCGGGTCGGGAAGCGCACTGCGGCGGCCGCGTTCACGATCGCGGCGGCGTTGTGCGAGGAGGGCGTCATCTCCGCGGACGAGGCGTTGACCCGCGTGTCCGGGGAACAGCTGTCCCGGTTGATGTTCCCGACCTTCGACGCACCCGAGGACGCGACGCCGGTCGCGACGGGCGTGCCTGCGGCGCCGGGCGCGGCCGTCGGTGTCGCCGTCTTCGACTCGCGGCGCGCGGTCGAGCGCGCGGCCGCGGGGGACGCCGTGGTGCTGGTACGGCGCGAGACCAATCCGGACGATCTGCCGGGCATGATCGCGGCGCAGGGGATTCTGACCTCCCGGGGAGGCAAGACCTCGCACGCGGCGGTCGTCGCGCGCGGAATGGGAACGACCTGCGTGTGCGGTGCCGACGAACTGACGGTCGGCGCCGACTCGATGCGGACCTCGGACGGGACGGTGATCAACGAGGGCGACGTCATCTCCGTCGACGGGGACACCGGCGCGGTGTACGTCGGGGAGGTGCCGGTGAAGCCGTCGCCGGTGGTCTCCTACTTCGAGACGGGTGAGGTCGGCGAGGACGACGCGCTCGTCCACGCGGTCGACGTGATCATGCGTCGCGCCGATGGCGCGAGGCGACTCGCGGTGCGCGCCAACGCGGACACGGGTGAGGACGCCGCCCGTGCCCGACGTTTCGGCGCGACCGGGATCGGCTTGTGCCGCACGGAGCACATGTTCCTCGGCGATCGACGTCAGCTGGTGGAACGCCTGGTGCTCGCGACGTCCGATGAGGACCGGGACGCGGTGTTGGGCGAACTGCTCGTGTTGCAGCGCGACGACTTCGTCGAGATCCTGTCTGCGATGGACGGTTACCCCGTGACGATCCGTCTGCTGGATCCGCCACTGCACGAGTTCCTTCCGTCGCTTGTGGATATATCGGTGAAGGCGGTGACGGAACCGAGCGAACAGACGGAGGAGTTGCTGGCCGCCGTCCGTCGGATGCACGAGCAGAACCCGATGCTCGGTCTTCGCGGGGTTCGGTTGGGGCTGATGATTCCCGGCCTGTATCGGATGCAGGTACGGGCGATCGCGCAGGCCGCGGCCCGGCTGCGGGCGGACGGCGGTGACCCGCGCCCGGAGATCATGGTGCCGCTCGTCGCGGCGGCGAGGGAGTTGGCGATCGTTCGCGAGTGGACGAAGTCGATACTCGACGAGGAGGGGATCGACGCTCCGGTCGGCACGATGATCGAGGTCCCGCGCGCGGCGATGACGGCCGCCGAGATAGCCGAACACGCCGACTTCTTCTCCTTCGGCACCAACGATCTCACTCAGATGAGCTGGGCCTTTTCGCGAGACGACGTGGAGGGATCGTTCTTCAGCGAGTACCTCGAACTCGGAGTCTTCCCGGTGTCACCGTTCGCGGAGTTGGACACCAGCGGCGTCGGTCGGCTCGTGGCGATCGCGTCCGACGAAGGCCGCGAACGTCGCCCCGAACTCCACCTCGGTGTCTGCGGTGAGCACGGCGGTGACCCGCATTCGATCCGGTTCTTCCACGAGACCGGTCTCGACTACGTGTCCTGTTCCCCGTTCCGAGTACCGGTCGCGCGCTTGTCCGCTGGTCAGGCCGTCGTCGAACGTTCCGATTCGGACACCCGTTGACGCGTTGCGGCCCAATCATTCGTGACGATCGGGCCGCAATGATCCGTCCCTTTCGCGCCGTCCTGGTTGACCCGTGAGCGAATATCGGGTAGTAGTCATGATGCAACCAATCGCAACTGGGAGATAGTTCAATACGTCGCGGTGTCCCCACCGTGCGGTGGACTCCTCGGTCGCTACCCCCTTTCGATCGTGAGGAGTCCAGGGTGGCCAGTCGGTGGTATTCGACGGTGGTCGACGCGCGAGACCCGAGACGCCTCGCGCACTGGTGGGCGGAGGTGCTCGGATTTCGCGTCGTTTACGAGACGATCGGGGAGACGGCGATTCGCGGCGACGGTCATCCCGGCCTGGTGTTCGTTCCCGTCGCGGCGGACAAGATCGTGAAGAACCGCCTGCACCTGGACCTGGAACCCGATGATCAGGACGCCGAGGTCGAGCGCCTCGTCGACATGGGCGCCCGGCATGTCGATGTTGGACAGAAGCGCGTTCCGTGGGTCGTCCTGGCCGACCCCGAGGGCAACGAGTTCTGCGTCCTGGCCGCACGGGAACGGTGACCTTCGGCTTCTCCCGTTCTCGGCGACGGCCGACGATCCCGGACGCCGAACGTCCGAATGCGTCAACGAAACCGCCCGCCGACTTGAGCGCGGCCATAGCCTGGCCGACATGACGACGAAACGTCCCGGATTCGGGATTCGCGATGAAGCCGCGTCCATATTGCTCGCCGCGCACACACCGATCGCGACGATGACGACGGTCTGGGCCAACGGGGCGATGCCGTTGCGGTGCAGCGCGTTCGACGGACCGGCCTCGCTTCCCGACCACCTGAGCGGTTCGGTCCGCTGCCTCGTTCGCGTCGGCGGTGAGCTCGTCTGCTGCGAGAACGAGGGCGGCACCCACCCCTGGCCGGGAGGGCGGGCCGAACCTGGAGAGTCGATCGTGGAGACGGCTGTCCGCGAGGTGCACGAGGAGACCGGGTGGTTCCTTCTGCCGGACAGTGTGCGCGTCGTCGGGTGGCTCCACTATGAACACCAGGCGCCGATGTGGGAGGACTATCGGCTCCCGTACCCGGATTTTTTCCAGACGGTCGTGGTCGGTCGGGCGGACCGTCGCGACGCAGGCCACGTCGCCGATCTCGACGGGGGCTACGAGCAGCGTCACTGGCTCGAGAGTCCGGAGACCGTGCCGAGCCTGCCGAGGATGACACCGCTCGCGGCGCCGTTCCTGCGTTACGCGTTCACCGAGGATTGAACCCGACGTTCCACCGTCGAACCGGGACGCGAAGCGGGGCGCCGACCATGTCGACGCCCCGCGAATGGATGACTCAGGACTGGTCGAGAGCCGTCGACACCGCGAACGGTTTGCCGGGCGCCTTCAGCCCGCCGCCGTACTCGAAGGCACCGGCGGCGAGATCGACCTTGGTTCCGTCGGCGAGTTTGCCGGGACCGTATCGATAGGTGTGCAGCGTCTCGCCGGTGTAGTCGGCGACGGTCACGGTCCGCACGCTGGTGCCGCCACCGTCGGAGTCGACCGTGTCGGGACTGTCCTGTGCGCACACCGGGTCGACGAGGCGGGAATCGCGCAAGGTCTGAGTGACCTTGCCGTCATCGGGCTTGACCCAGGTGACGGAGCGATCCTCCCTGGACGTGGCGATCAGTCCGCTGTTGTCGGTCGTGGCGGACAAGCAGGTCGCCGCACCCGGCAGGTCGGTCGTACCGTCCTGCTTCGGGGCGGCCGGGTCGGCGACGTCGAATCGCAGGAGCGCGCCCGAGGTGGTCGCGACGTGCGCCGTCTCCCCGATCGCCGCGACGGCGGTCGGTTCAGCGTCCACGTCGGCGACACCGGTGACGACCGGGGCGAAGTCGGCGTTGACACCGAACGTCGGCGGCCATGCCTCGTCCTTCTTCCCCGGTGACGCGTACGCGGCAGGTTCTCCGGAGAAGTACGTCTTACCGATGACGTCCAGCATCTTCGACAGGTCGATCCACTGGAGCTTCTTCTCCGCCTGCGAGGCGACGACGACGAAACCGGAGGTCGCGAGGTCGTCCGCGAAAGGCGCGCGTCCCTGCTCGGTGGACAGATCGGCGGTCCTACGGTCGACGAAGCCGTTGCTGTAGTTCGTGCTCGTCGCGACGGCGGTCGGCGCGGCGAGATCGGGCAGGTCGACGAAACCCAGGAGTTTCGCGAAACCGAAATGCCCGGGGTTCGGCAGGCCCGGCTGCGGAGACGGCCACGAGGACGCGTACGTCCCGGCCTTGTCTCCGAGCGCGATCACCGCGAGTCGTCCACGCAGTTCGGCCGTGTCCCACACCGTGACGAAGGCGAACTCGTTCGCGGGGGTGATGGTCACGGCCGTCGGGACCTGTCCCTTGGGCAACTGCACGCACGTGCCGCCCTGGGCTCCGGAGATTCCCGTCGTCGCGATGGCCCCGGTCGAGAACGCGACGACGGCGTGCGCGGCGCGCGCCGAGTCGTCGGCGCGGTCGAGCGCGACGACGCGTCCGAGGTCCGCTCCCTTCAGGCATTTCGCGGTCGACCCGTCGGTGAGCTCGGGTTCGGCGGCGTCGGCGGAGAACCGTCCACCCGGCCGGGGAGTGAAGCCGATCGAGGAGTCGGTCGTCTCGACGGTCGTGACGTGTCCGACGCCCGGACCGGAGCTCTCGACGAACGCGAACTGACCCTGCACGTTCTTCGGGGTCGTCAGGGCCGAGTCGTCGCCGTACTGCGCGAGATGGTCGAGTTTGTCGTCGAAGTCGATTTCGGTGGCCTTCGGCTGGTCGATGGCGTCACCTCCGTCCGACCCGCTCGGGGCGCCGTAACGCCAGTTGATCCAGGCGTCGGAGCCGACGTCGGCGGCCAGTTGCGCGTAGACGTCGGGGTCGATGGCGCCGTCGGAGTCGATCAGGCTCGGTCTGGGTGCCTCGGGGTCCTCCTCCGATTCACCCGGAGGGATGATCGTGCCGCCGGCCATCGCGATGATGACGACGATCAGGCCGATGGCGATCGCGCCGCCTATTCCGTAGATCGTCATGCGGACGCCGCGACCGTGGGTCGGCGGCGGCTGCGCGAGGACCCGCTTCGGCGCGGGTTCAGCCGGTGGGGCGGGATCCGGTTGACGGTCTGCCGCCGTCGCCTGCGCGGGGACGACCGGCAGCCGGTCGTCGTGGCCGCTCGGCATCGGGGACTCCGGCGGACGGAAACCGTCGAATCCGGTGGGCGCGGGTGGGGCGCCGAAACCGTGCGAAGGAGAGGTCGGCTCGGGCCGGTACGGCTCACCATCCACTCGGGAGGGGACTGGCCATTCCGGCGGCGGTGTCTCAGCCGCCGGAACGGGAGGATGGGTGATGTCACCACCTGTGACGTTCGGCCGCGAAGTGGGCTCATCCTGCAACGGAAGTGGCGGCCACTGCGGGGGGTGCTCGTGGTGCTCGGGCGTTCGGTCCGGCATGGTTGGCGAGCCTATCGGATCTCGATACGTGAGTGCCAGGGGCGAATTGTCCGACCCCGGAGGCTTTTGTGATATGCCGCTTCGCACACCCCGAAGTGGCCACGGGGGACGCCTGACCGGCGCGGGGAGAATGAAGCGGGTCTCGTACGCTTCAGGCACCGCCCGATGAGTGTTGACGCTCGTCACCGCCCTCGTCGGTGGGGTCCCCAGCAGCAGCTCACATGGAGGTGACACGTGGTCGGTCGCATTCGCACGGCTGACGTCGCGCTGGTGCGGGAACGCACCTCGATCGACGATGTCATCGCCGAGCACGTGACGTTGACGAACGCGGGCGGAGGGAACCTGAAAGGGTTGTGCCCGTTCCACGACGAACGGTCACCCAGCTTCAACGTCACGCCGTCCCGGGGTTTCTGGCACTGCTTCGGCTGTGGTGCCGGCGGGGACGTCATCACCTTCCTCACGCAGCTCGAGCATTTGAGCTTCGCCGAGGCGGTGGAACGGCTCGCGGCCCGAGCCGGGATCACGCTGCACTACGAGACGACCGACGGTCGCTCGTCCCGTCCGTCGATGCCGACGGGACAGCGGCAGCGCCTCGTCGCGGCGAACGCCGAGGCCGCGGCCTTCTACAGTGAGCAGTTGTCGACACCGCAGGCGCAGCCCGCCCGCGAGTTCCTCGCTCAGCGCGGCTTCGATCGGGACGCGGCCGTCACCTACGGCTGTGGTTTCGCGCCGGACAACTGGGACAGCCTCTCCAAACACATGCGGCAGAAGGGTTTCACCGTCGACGAACTGACGACGGCGGGCCTGGTGAAGACCGCGCGGTCCGGGAGCGTCATCGACCGATTCCGGGGTCGACTCATCTGGCCGATCCGCGACATCGGCGGCGACGTGATCGGCTTCGGGGCGCGGCGCCTGTTGGAGGACGACAACGGCCCGAAGTACCTGAACACGCCCGAGACGCCGCTGTACAAGAAGTCCCACGTCCTCTACGGGATCGACTCGGCCAAACGCGAGATAGCCAAGACGCGGGAAGTCGTCATCGTCGAGGGCTACACCGATGTGATGGCCTGTCACCTCGCCGGAGTGCCGACCGCCGTCGCGACGTGCGGCACGTCCTTTGGCACCGACCACATCACCGTGCTTCGTCGGCTGCTCATGGACACGGACGAGTTCGCCGGAAAGATCGTGTTCACATTCGACGGTGACGAGGCCGGCCAGCGCGCCGCGTTGAAGGCGTTCTCCGACGAACAGCGGTTCGCGTCGCAGACGTACATCGCCGTGTCCCCCGGCGGGATGGACCCGTGCGAACTGCGGATGGCCTCCGGCGACGGCGCCGTTCGGGAGCTCATCGCGGGCCGCGAACGGCTCGTCGAGTTCGCGTTGCGGTCGACCCTCGCCACCCACGATCTGGACAGTGTGGAGGGACGGGTGGCGGCGTTGCGCGCGACGGCACCGCTGGTCGCCAAGATCAAGGACCGCGCGACGAGGCCCCGCTACGCGAACTGGCTCGCGGGCCGACTCGGGGAGGACGTCGAGACGGTTCGCCAGTGGGTGCACACGGCGGCCAAGGGCGAGGCACCGCCCCAGCCGCCCCCGAGTCGAGCCGTTCCCGTCGACAGCCCGCAGCGCAAACGCGAACGCGAAGCGCTCAAACTCGCCCTTCAATATCCCGAACTCGCCGGGCCGTACTTCGACGAGGTCGACGAGACCTACTTCCTCGACCCCATCCACGTCTCGGTCCGTCTGGCCATCCGCGAGGCGGGCGGAGCGGCGACGGCCCCCGACGGTCCCAACTGGATCGCCGCCGTCACCGCCGCCTGCACGGACCTGGTCGCAGCGGCGGTCGTCGCGGAGCTCGCCGTGGAACCGCTGCGACGCGCCACCCCGCCCGACGGCCACTACGTGAGCGTCGTCCTCGCCGGAGTCCGCCGCCCCGCCACGGAAAGCCGGATGTTGGAACTCAAGTCCAAGGTGCAGCGCATCAACCCGCAAACCGACTTCGCGGAGTACATGCGTCTGTACCAGGAGGTCATCGCCCTTGAGGGGCAGGTGCGAGGTCTGCGCGAGCAGGAGGCGCGCGGCATGTGACGCGACCCATATTGGGATGCGAACTGTCGGACCGGGCAACTACGTTCCATCTGTGTCAGACGATCAACTTCTCATTTCGGCCAGGAACCTGGTCAAACGTTACGGCGAGTTCACCGCCGTCAAAGGCGTCGACCTGTCGATCAATCGCGGTCAGGCCTTCGGGTTCCTCGGCCCGAACGGCGCCGGGAAATCCACGACGATGCGCATGATCGGATGCGTTTCGGAACCCAGCGACGGCGAGCTCACCGTGCTCGGTCACGACGCCCGGACACAGGGCGCCGCGATTCGCGCCCGGCTCGGGGTCGTCCCCCAGGAGGACACCCTCGACACCGAGATCACCGTCTACGAGAACCTCGTCATCTACGCCCGCTACTTCGGCATCCCGTACAAGACGGCCCGCGCCCGCGCCACCGAGCTGCTCGAATTCGTGCGCCTGTCGGACCGCGCCGACGTCAAGGTAGAGGATCTCTCCGGCGGCATGAAGCGCCGCCTGACGATCGCCCGCGCGCTCGTGAACGAGCCGGACGTCATCATGCTCGACGAGCCGACGACCGGCCTCGACCCGCAGGCCAGACACCTCGTGTGGGAGCGGCTGTTCCGGCTGAAGCAGCAGGGCATCACGATCATCCTGACAACCCACTACATGGACGAGGCGGAGCAGCTGTGCGACCGACTGGTCATCATGGACGGAGGCGTCATCGCGTCGGAGGGTTCGCCCCGCGAACTCATCGACCGGCACGTCACCCGTGAGGTCGTCGAACTGCGCTTCAACGGCAAGCACACCGACGAACTCGACGACGTCGCCGACAAGCTGGTCGGCATCTCCGCAGATGTCGAGACCCTCCCGGATCGCATCCTGCTGTACACCGACACCGCCGACGTCGCCGTCGCCGAGGTCCACGACCGCCGCATCGAACCGTCCAGTGTGCTGGAACGGCGGGCGACCCTCGAAGACGTCTTCCTGCGGCTGACCGGCCGCAGCCTCATCGAATAGCCGGAGGGAATCGACATGTCTGGCACTGTCCATGCCCTCGAGCACTGGCTCTTCAACTATCGCCGCACCTGGTACGGCAGCGTCTTCTCCAGTTTCATCCTCCCGGTGCTGTTCCTCGTGTCCATCGGATACAGCGTCGGCGCCTACGTCGACGACACGAGTTCCCTCGGCGGGGTCGACTACGCCGCGTTCGTCGCTCCCGGGCTGCTCGCGTCGACCGGCCTGCAACTCATCGCCGGCGAGATGACGTGGCCGGTCTTCGCGGCCTTGCGCTGGGGAAACCAGTACAAGGCGATGCAGGCGTCGCCGTTGACACCGGCGCAGATGGTCAACGGCCACCTCCTCTACGGCCTGATCCGCGCCGTCATCGCGCTCGTCGTGTTCACGATCGTCATGGCGTTGTTCGGCATCTTCAGTACGGCCTGGGCACCGCTGGTCCTGCTACCCGCCGCGCTGACCTCGGCCTCCGTCATCGGTCTGCTGTACTCGTTCTCCATCTCGATCGAGACGGAGTCGGCACTGTCGGTCGCCCATCGCTTCGGCGTCGTGCCGATCACCCTGTTCTCCGGCGTGTTCTTTCCCTTGTCGCAGCTTCCGCAGTACCTGCAACCGATCGCGTGGCTGTCGCCGCTGTGGCACGGCGCGGAACTGTGTCGCCTCATCGTGTCCGGCACGCCCACCAGCTGGTGGTGGGGCTGGCACGCGGCCTACCTGGTCGCGCTCACCGTCCTCGGCTGGTGGCTCGCGCACCGCTGTCTCACCCGCCGTCTGACGGTCTAGAAGGGAATCCACAGTGACAGTCTTGACCATTCAATGGCTTCGTCGTCGTGCTCCCCGCGTCGGGCCGATGATCGAACGCAACTACTTCGTGCACCGCCGGTCCTGGGGCATCATCGCCACGGGAGTCCTGGAGCCGCTGTTCTACCTCCTGGGTCTCGGTGTCGGCGTCGGCGCGCTCGTCGGCGCGATTCCGTTGCCGGACGGCAGCACCGTCGACTACGCGACCTTCGTGGCCCCCGCGATGCTCGCCAACGCCGCGATGCTCGCGGCCATCTCCGAGACGACCTTCAACGTCTTCGGGAAGCTCAAGTGGGCCAAGCTTTACGACGGCATCATGAACACCCCGATGCGGCCGATGGACATCGCCTTCGGTGAGTCGATGTGGGCGCTGATTCGCGCCGCCCTGTACGTGCTGGTGTTCCTGCTCGTCATGGCCGCCTTCGGCATGGTCGCCTCGTGGTGGGCGATTCTGGCGCTGCCGGCCGCCCTCCTGATCAGCTGCGCGTTCATCGGCATCGGGTTGACGCTCTCGACGGTGTTCAAGAGCTGGACCGACTTCGACTGGATGATGTCGCTGATCTTCGTGATGTTCCTGTTCTCGGGGACGTTCACTCCGATCGAGACCTACCCGACGGTGTTCCAGTGGCTCGTGTACATCTCGCCGCTGTTCCACGGCATCGAACTGGTTCGCGGAGTCACGCTCGGCGTTCCCGAATGGTCCATGTTGATCAACGTCGCCTATTTGCTGGTGGTCGGCGCGGTCGGAGTCGCGATCGCGTCACGCCGCATGGGCAAGGTGCTCTACAAATAGCGGCTTCGGCCGCCCCAGGGTGCCGCGATAGGTTGGTGTTCATGGTGAACGGGTTGCGGCGCGCTCTCGCCGTGGTCGCGATGGTCATGCTGGTGTTCCCACTGGCCGCGGCCCCGGCGGGCGCGTCGTCGCCTGCGGTCGACGTCCTCGTGTACACGGGGACGGAACCCGGCCAGTGGGAACACGCTTCCACGTCCGCGTCCGTCGAGCTGCTGGAGATGCACGGGCGACGGTTCGGCTTCTCGGTGACGGCGACCGCCGACCCGGCCGTCTTCACCGCCGACGGGCTTGCCGACTACGACGTCGTGCTGTGGGTGAACAACACCGGGTCGACCCTGGACAGCGCGCAGCGCGTGGCCTTCGAGGAGTGGATCGGCGCCGGCGGTGGCTTCGTCGGGGTCCACGCGGCCGCCCGGGCGGAACCCGACTGGCCGTACTTCGGACGTCTCGTCGGCGCGGTCCCGGTGACGGACGAGACCGAGCCGGTGACCGGGCAGCCGATCACCGTCAACACGGGGCATCCGTCGACGAACGACATGCCGGTGGAGTGGAACGACTTCTCAGATCAGTGGTACCGCTTCGATCGGGATCCCGCGGTGGGCGAACAGGTGTCGGTCCTCGCGACGATCGATGTCGGTGATGGGGAACGGCCACTCGCGTGGTGCCAACCGTTCGAGGGCGGCCGCAGCTGGTACACCGCGCTCGGGCATTCGGCGGACGCGTACCAGAACGGCGAGTTCATGAAGATGCTGCGCGGCGGGATCTGGTGGGCCGCCGGCATGACGACACCACTGCTCGTCCAGACCCACGACGCGGCGCCGGGCTGGCCGTACATCGTGTCGTTCCTCGCGTGGATCGCGTCGATCGCGATCGGCGGGACGCTCGCGGTGGTTCGCTTGAACAGTCGCGAGGCGCTCATCTGAACCGGAGCGCTACGGCGCGGCCGAGCATCGGACTGGTCGCTTCCGACACCGGCCGCACCGTGACGTCGTCAGAGTCTGTCCCCGAACCCGCGCCGGGCTCACGGACAGGCTCTCAGAACCCTTGGGTTCCGTTGTGGCCATGCCCGTTACGGCTGGGGCCGATGCCCGCTGTCTCCCAGTGTTCGGGCCGCGGGTTCGCGGGCGGGAACTGATCGGCCCGACTGTCACCGAGGAAGCGTTCCCCCATGTGTGTCTGCTTGAGCTTCTCCCGGCAGGACTCGGCGAGTCGTTTCGCCTGCTCCTGCGCGATCTCGGTGATGTTGCGGACGATCGAGCTGTCTCGGACGGTTCGCCCGGCCTTGGCGATCTGCTCGTACCGTTCGCGGCCCGCCCTCGCCCCGAGGACGTAACCGACCGCTACCCCTGCGGCAAAGATGACCTTGCCCATGTTCGCCTCCTTGAGCGTCGATACCCGTCCCCATCTTGCCCCGCTTTGTCCGTTCCGGCACCTGAGTCTGATTTCCGGCCCCGGATCACCCCGTCCGAATCCCGCGAATCGGCGCGGGTCGACCCCTGCGGCCACCCCACGGCGCGTCTCGATCGCGCTCAGGGGACCCGGTTTTCACGGAGCGCCGCGCGACGGGGGGTTTGAGGATCCTGCCCGATTGGAGGGGTGTTCGAGGGGCTGGACCGATCGACGTCCACTGTGTTCATGCATGGCGTGTGCTTCGGCGAAGCGGCACGGTGAGAACTCGTCGCGCGCTGTCACGAGAGCCAGGTACCCCCGTGGAGCGACCACGACCCATCGGCGAAAGTTCGACAGAATCGAGTAGGTTTGCGTTCGACTTGGAGGGCATGATGGCACAGGATGACGAATTCCTCGAGGTGATCGAGGCGGAAGTGGCTCGCGATCCTCAGAATCTGGCGCTGCGAGAGGACTTCATTACTCTGCTGCTGCAGTACGATGTGGACCGTGCGGCGCACGAGGTGACCGCCTTCGAAGCGCACGGCGGCGATCCGGCGCGGGTGCGCGTGCTGCGAGCGCGTCTGATGGCGAGTCGGCTGCGCGGCGGGACGTCGAGTCCAACCCCGGCCCAGGGCGCTTCGACGCCCGTGGTCCCCGCGACGGCGGCGACCCCCGCACACCCGGAGTCCTCCACTCGTCCCGCGCCCGATCCGAGCCCGATTCCCGCCCCGGCCTCGGGCGACCCCGTTGACGACGAGGTCGAGCAGCCCGGCCTGTGGGACGCCGAACGCCCCGCCGTGACCCTCGCCGACGTCGCGGGTCTCGCCGACGTCAAGCAGCATCTCGACTCGACGTTCCTCGCGCCGCTGCGCAACCCGGAGCTCGCGGCCGCGTTCGGTCAGAAGCCCGGCGGGTCGCTGCTGATGTACGGCCCTCCGGGATGCGGCAAGACCTTCATCGCGAAGGCGATCGCGGGCGACCTCGGCGCGTCGTTTATCCACGTCACGCTCGCGGACCTGCTGAGCAAGTGGATCGGAGACAGCGAGAAGGCCATCCAGAGCGTGTTCCGGGATGCTCGTGCCGCCGTGCCCTGTGTGATCTTCTTCGACGAGTTCGACGCCCTTGGCGGACGTCGTACGTCGGGCGGTGGCGGCTCGCAGTCGATGCGCATGATCGTGACGCAGCTGCTCGAGGAGCTCGACGGGGTCACGAGCCAGAACGACGGCGTGTACTTCCTCGCCGCGACCAACCGCCCGTGGGACATCGACCCCGCGCTGCGCCGTCCGGGCCGCATCGACAAGACGGTCCTCGTGCTGCCGCCGGACACGGTCGCGCGCGCGGCGATCCTGCAGGGGGAACTCGAGGGCAAGCCCGTCGACGGCGTGGACGTCGACGCGGTCGCCGCGGCGACGGAGGGTTTCTCGGGCGCCGATATCGCACAGGTGGCGAAGATCGCGCTGCAGCAGTCCCTGACGGCGTCGATGAACGCGGGCGCGATCGTGCCGGTGACGACCGAGGGGCTGCTCGAGGCGGCAGTCGGCATCACCCCGTCGACGACGCCCTGGTTCGATCAGGTCGCGCCCGTGCTCGAGTACGGCGTCGACGACGGCACATTCGCTCAGCTGCGGGCCTACCGCGTCAAGCGCGGCATGCGATGAAACCCGGACGACCGATCGAGCGTGTCGTCGCGTTGAGCGGTCGAGACCCGCGTCCAGCGCCCGCGCGGCGCCCCGTCCGGAAGGAAGAAAGCACATGAGCGAGCCCGTGGGCATCGAGCGCGAGGCGATCGAACGAGACCGCGACCTCGCGTGGGAGCTGTACGAGGCCCAGCCCCAGCATCCGCGGATCGCGCAGCTCACGCAGAGCGTGCTCGCCCGTGCACCGCAGTTCACCGGCATGATCATCCTGCTCGCCATGCACCGCGAGGCGTGTGGCGAGATCGAGGAGGCCAGACGCCTGCTGCAGGAGCTGATGGGACGGCGCGACCGCCAGTTCCTCGGAGCGGTCAGGGAGTTGCGCGACCTCGAGTACAGCGACAGGCACTACGCCGAGTCGCTGCGGCTCGCGGAACTCGTGCTGAAGGAGGACCCCGAGGCCGGTTGGCTCGACCGGATGGATCTCGGCAGTGCGATGGTCTTCGTCGTCGGCCCCGAGGCCGGCTGGCGGCAGATCGACGATGCCGTCGAGCTGTGCGCACGGACCGATCCGGATCGTTACGCGGGGGCGCTCGCGCAGCGCGCGCTGCGGCAGCTGGCTACGGGCGCGCCGCCGGAGCGTTACCTCCCTGCGGCGCAGGAGGCGATTGACGCTAATCCGAGCGAACCGAGCATCGCCACGGCCTTGGCCTTCGCGTATCTGTACGACTACCGTCCAGAGCAGGCGGAGGAGTTGCTGCGTCGCGTGCTGCGGGAGGATCCGACCGACACCGTCGCGCAGAGCGGGGTCATGGTGGCTCGGGGGTTCCTGGACCCCATCGAGCGCGGCGTCGGGACGATGGACGACCTCCGCAACGCCGGCATGGGGGAGATCGCGTGGCGCCTCTTGCGCGATCAGCAGTTCGGGACGGGCCTCCGCGAGGCGCTCGACGCGTTGGACGCCGTGATGCCGGACGATCTCGCTCGCTCGCTGCGCCCGCCCCTCGATGAGGATGCGGCGTGGGCGAGTGGCGGCGACGCGAAGACTCTCTCCTGGCACGACGGGCAGGGGCCGGGCACCGGCGCGTTGTGGCGCAACGGTGAGCCGTTCCGGCTCATGACCTCGGGCGAGATCGGCGAGATGGATGACGCGATAGAACGGGACCCGGGGGGCTGGCCGCAGTGGAATGCCGAAAGCGAGTACTACACGCAGATCTTCACGGACGACGCGGGCGCGTACCTCATCGAGGGCGTCGGCGGACGACTGTACTGCCGGAGTGCCGAGGGGGCGGACCGGGAGGTCGCCCCGAGCCTGGCCGACTGGATGTGGGATCGCGTGGTCGCCTTCGGGGGGAATGATCCTCGACCGGGGCGCGGGTGAGGCGTTTCCTCGCACCCCAGTGAGAATGACCCCGGGAAGTTCTTTTGATCCGGGCTCTTGCTCCGTTTCGTGAACTCGGCGTCTCACATTTCGTGAAACACCCCGCGTGCGCGAGGGGGACTTGACCTCCTCGCGCACGCGATGCTTCCGCAGAGCCGCCGGCCATCGGGCGCGCCCACAATCTAATGTGGTCGGTCATGGGCGTCATGGGATCGGACGTCTGATGGGGCGGGGCAAGACCGCGGCGATGGTGTCTTGCCTCCCAACCGCGGGATCAGATGGTTGTCACCAGCCAAGATCAACCCGCCATTGACAAGGCTTCGAGAGCCACGCTCTAGGACGACCGTGGTCCGCGACCGTCACAGCGATGGGGTATGCGACCTCCCCAACCGCCCGAGGACTTCGCCTAGTACCGGCCCGACTCAAGCCTGGAGGTGTGCTGGAATGACGTCATGGCTTTCGATCTGGAGACCTGGGCACGCGAGTGGTCTACAGGCCTCGGCCCGGCACTGGAGCAGGCGATCGCGGCAGTGGCGGGACAGTTGCCGACCGAGGACATTGTCGGCGTCGGCATAGCAACGGACGCCGACGCCACGTCGATCGTCGCCTTCGCGAACTCGCGATCGCACCTCGCGCAGATGATCACCGAGGATCCCGACTACGCGATCGACTGCAAGTGGCACATCGGCGAGTGGGATCTGGACATCACCGGCCGCGAAGGCTTCGACGACCCATTGAAATCGATTCGAGCGAGCGCGGCTCACGGGATGAAACTGCTCATGCTGCCGGATGCTCCCGCCGCGGTTGTGCCGGGGCTTCGCGAGTTTCGCATGACGGTGTGGGACTCGCTCTCGTGCGCCATGACCGATTCTGTCGCTCGCGGGTTCTTCGAGCAGTGGCCGGACGCGGTCCGCGTCTTCCTCCCCCTCGACGCCGACATCTCGGAGCGCCAGATCGCAGAATGGAACTCCGCCCTGAATGACCCGGCCGAGTACGACCAGTTCCGTCGGTTCCTTCAACTCGATGGCGACTGAGCGAGGCACGCGACTGGCCGCCGGGAACACCCGACGACGGCTCCCGGCGTCGTGCCACGTCGGTTCGAGGCGACAGTGGATCACCGTCGACAACGAGCGATGGACGAATGGCGTATGACCACCGTCCTGCCGTGCGATGGCCTCGGTTTCGTTGCACCTCAGTCCGTCAGAGTCGGGCATACTGCATCGGTGACAACCCAAGATGAAGGCGCCGACTTCCCAGCGCCGACCGCCCCCTCCCTGGCAAGCCTTGGAGAACAACCACACCGAAGACTGTCCTCACCGCTGCCGTCCCTCCTGGCCGGCATCGGGTTCTTCATGATGATCGTGACCATGTTCCAACCGCTGGCCTCCTATGGTGACCAGGCCACAGCGCTGCGAGTCACGGACCTTTCCTTGATCACCCCGATATTGGGCCTGATTTCGCTGGTGGTGGCAACTGCGGTCCTGTGCGATATTCCACGGTTCCTCCGCTTCGGTCGTGCGACGGCTCCGCTGTTCGGGCTGATCCTGTCGATCGCAATCTTCTCCGAGATCATGCAGTGGGGCGCACGCCACCCCGAGATGTCCGTGGCCGACATGACAGGTTCGACGCCTTACTTCCTGATCGGCGGGATTCTGCTGTTCTCGATGTCGGTCCTGGCCATGCGGCCCGCCGCCAAATAGGACGGTTCCCCCACCGGCACACCAGTTCCCGCGGCGGCGGTGATGGCCCCATTGTGCGTGTCGGTCACGGCTTGGAAGAGCTGTTCTCACGCATGCGGCGTAAGCGCGACGAATCGCCCCCGCCTCGGGGTTACCGAGCCGGGGGCCTTGTCGTATATGGACACGAAACCCGGGGCCGATGCAAAGCCGCGGGAACGACGAACGCCGCCCCGCCGTTCGGGAGCACTTCGGGTCGGGCGACGGGGCGGTGTGGGGTGTCGGGTGACGCGGAAGACGGCGGCGACACTCATGCTGAAGATGGGCGTGGAACCCCGGATCGTCATGGCGTACTTCGGGTGGGCGTCGGAGACGATGTTTCGGACCTACCAGGACGTGCCAGATGGGCTGTTGATGGAGGCGGCACAGTCGGTAGGGGCGAAGTTGATGCGGGACGTGGTCTCGTAGTTTCCGGGCAATTCTGCTACCAGGATTGCTACCAGGACCAGATTTCAGCGTCTTGGGTGAGTGCCGGGAGGGCCGAATCCAGGGCAAAAAAAGTAGCCTCTGACGTCGCGTTTCCGCTGGTCAGAGGCTGGCCACTGTCTCAAAATGGCAAGCTCCCCGAATTGGACTCGAACCAATAACCTGCCGGTTAACAGCCGGCTGCTCTGCCAATTGAGCTATCGGGGATAGTTCATCCGCTCGACGCGGACCGGGTAAGCGTACAGCATTCCGTGGAAACCCGGTTTGAGGGGGCCCCTTGCGTGTCCCCTGTGGGGGAGCGTCAATCGCGGAGCCGGTAGGTGAGATGGACGGCCCCGATTCCGTTGACGACGCGGACCGGCGTCAGCTCGCGGAAACGACCACCGTCGTCGAAGAGTCGCACCCCGCCACCGAGCAGTACCGGCACGACGTGAATCTGGAGTTGGTCGAGCACCTCCGCCTCGATCGCCTGGCGCACGGTGTCGGCGCCACCCGCGATGTCCACATTCCGGTCGCCTGCGACGGCGCGGGCCGAGGCGACGGCCTCGACGATGCCATCGCCGACGAAGGTGAAACTCGTGCCGCCGTCCTTGTGGACGACGGGGCGCGGTCGGTGGGTCAGAACGAAGACCGGTGTCTTGAACGGTGGGTCGTCGCCCCACGGCGTCTCGCCCAGGTCGTACATCGTGCGCCCCATGACGACCGCGCCGGTGGCGTCGAACCATTCGCCGATGATCTGGGAGTCGACGTTGTCCTCGCCACCCTCGAGGCCCTGCCGGGCCCGCCATGACGCGAGCCCGGCGAACCATCCGTGGAGCTGCTCGCCGTGATCGCCGATCGGGTCGTCGCGGGTGACGTGGCGCCCGGCGATGTACCCGTCGAGGGACATCGCCAGGTCGGCGGTGACGATCGTCATGGGTCGCTCCTCACGAGTCGGGGTCCCATATGTACCACGCCCCGCCGACGTCACGTGGCGACGCGACGGTCGTCAGCGGGAGTAGTACTCGACGACGAGCTGTTCGTCGCAGATGACGGGGACCTGCGCGCGCTCGGGAACCGACACGAGGGTGGCACGCAGGTCCGACAGTGTGGCCTCTAGATAGGACGGAGCCGGTCCGGTGCCCGCCCACGCCCCGGCCGCGGCCAGTTGGAACGGCGCCTTGTCTCGGGAACGCGGAGCGACCGTCACTACGTCACCGGGGCGGAGCCGGTACGACGGGCGGTCGACGCGGCGACCGTTGACGAGGAAGTGGCGGTGCACGACCTGCTGCCGAGACTGGTAGATCGTTCGCGCGAAGCCGGCGCGCATGACGAACGCGTCGAGGCGCCTCTCCAGAAGCGATACGAGGTTCTCGCCGGTCTTGCCCGTTTTGCGTGCCGCTTCGGCGAAGGCGCGTCGCATCTGCGCCTCGCGGATGTCGTACTGGGCGCGCAACCGCTGCTTCTCCCGAAGCCGTTGGCTGTAGTCGGATTCGCTGCGACGTCGGCGGCCGTGTTGACCCGGCGGGAACGGACGCTTTTCGAAGTAGCGCACGCACTTGGGGGTCAACGCGATTCCCAGGGCGCGGGACCGCTTCGTCTTGGGGCGGGACCGGTTCATCCGGCTACTCCTTCGTATGGTTAGGCTTGCCTTAGTAAGATGAGGCTAACCTAAGGAGTCGACCAATGCGCCCCGACCCCGCCGAGATCGTCCGCACCCTTGCGGCCGGCCATCGTCCGGCCGTCGTTCATACCGTCAACATGGGCGACGCCGTCGCGGTGCCGTCCGCGGTCGATGTCGACGGGACGCCGCTGCTGCTGACCGCCGACCTCGGCCCCCTCGGGCGGGCGCTCGCGGAACCGACGGGACTCGACGCCGCCGTCGCCGTCCGTTTCGACGACGAGCCGCCGCTGCCCTGCGCACCGTCACTGGGGAGCGCGTGGCTGTCCGGGTGGGCGGAGGTCGTCCCCGTCGAGCGGCGACGTGACGCGGCCATCGCGTTCAGCCGGTCGAATCCGCTGCCCGAACTTCTCGACGTCGGCGCGGGTTTCACCCTCTGGCGTCTCGAAGTCGCCGAGGCTCGGTGGGAGAACGGCGAATCGGTCGTCACGGTCGACGATCACGCGTACGCCACCGCGACTGCCGACCCGTGGTACCCGATCGAGGTGGAGCTGCTGCTCGACCTGTACGACCATCACCCCGAGGTCCTGGACGCGCTGACCGAGCGGATGCGGGAACGTCTTCCCCAAGCCGAGCGGGTGACACCGTTGCGCATCAACCGACACGGCATCACGCTCGATGTTCACTGTGGTGAGTCCGCGCGCCGCTATCTCGTCCGCCATCACGGGGACGTCGCCGATCTTCCTCGACTGCTGCACGGGTTGACCTGTTGCCGTTGTCTGCGTCGCGCCGCGATCGAGGGCTGAGTCGGCGAATCGACGGGTAGGGAGGACTCCCGTCGAGGATCGCGGCACCGGTGTCGGCCGGTGCCGCGACCACTATGCCCTATCCACAGGGGATGGAGTGGAACGACAGGTAGGGCGAGCGGGTTCCCCACATGTCCGAGCCGCCGTCGCAGAACATCGTCCAACCGCCGACGACGTGGAGGCGTTCGGCGGTCGCGTAGTAGACGTAGTCGCACTGGCTGTCGACGGGGCACGCCGGGATCGCCATGGCGGGGCTCGAGGGAGCGAGGGCCATCGCCGTCACGGCGACGGTGGAGGCTGCGAGCGTGAGTGCTCGTCGGATGATCGTGGGCACGGGGATTCCTTTCACGGGCAAGGATGGGAGGACATGGAGACGTGGGGGGAGAACGAACCGTGGTGGTCACTCGCGCCGTCGCAGTCGACGAAGGTGTGACCGATGACGGTCTCGTGCTCGGACGTCTCGAAGTATTCGTAGTGGCACATGTTGTTCAGTGGGCACATCGGGATCGCGGCCGCCGCCGTGCCGGGGATGGCCAGCGTCAGCGCGGTCGCCGCGACTGCGGCCGGAATGAGCGATGCCGTTCGGCGTCGCGACATGGGCGTCGTCCTTTCTTCCAGGGGAAGCGCTTCGGGTCGAAGGCCATATTGTCTCGCATCGGGACACATACCAGTTATGTTGTGGCGCAACGGTTTCAGCGCTATTCGGATGCGGTATGACGTATCTTCGGCAGAGGCATTGCGGAGCGTGATCCTCGTTGGCGCAGTCGGGTAGCCTCGCGGCCATGGATTGGTCGAGTGTGGTGTGGATCGGCGGCGGATGCGGGGCGGGGAAGTCCACTGTCGCGAGAGCGCTGGCGTATCGGCTCGATCTGCGCCTCTACCCGGTCGACGCCTACACCTACGCGCACTTGGCGCGCGCCAACCCCGTCGATCAGCCGTGGATGTCACGCGTCGCGGAGATGGACTACACGGAACTGCATGTCAAGCCCGATGTGGACACACGCGTCGAGCATTTTCGCCGCTACGCGGTGGAACAGTTCGGTTTGGTGCTGGCGGATCTCGCGGCGTCCGGGAACGGTCCGACGATCGTCGTCGAAGGGCCGTCGCTGTTCCCGGAGCTGGTCGCGCCTTTGATGCCGACGCCGGGCCACGGCCTGTGGCTGCTGCCGACACCCGAGTTCACGCGGTCCTCACTGAGGAGACGTGCCGAGCCCGCCCCGGTGGAGGAATCGGAGGAGTTGCGGCGCGCTCGCGAGCGACGCTACGAGCGGGACGAGCGGCTGACATCTCAGATCGCCGATGCGGCCGACGACGCGGGACTGTCGACGATCGTCGTCGACGGCCGACTCACCGTCGAGGCGTCCGTGGACGAGGTCATCCGGCATTTCGGAACGCTCCTCGATCGCGGCTGTGTCGACGGCGCCGAACGGTCCCGTGTCCGTCGCGCCGAGAACGCGGTCGTCAACCGTCAGCTGGAGGCTTTCACCGCGACCCTGCCCACCGAGGTCGCGGCGGGCCGGACGTTCGACTACGTCTGCGAATGCGATCGGCTCGGATGTGAGGAGCGGGTCTCGTTGAGCCTCGCCGCCTACGGCGACAACGCCGGCGCGATGGCGGACGGTCACTGAGATCGTCTCCGGGTTCGACCGGATGTGACCGCCTGAACGGCCGCTGGTGCGGGTGGCGTGGGGATCATAGGCTTGGACGATGACGATCACGCTTCCCGAAGAGCTGTTGTTGCTGGCCTATCACGATGAGACCGGCCGCAACAAATCGTCCTTCATCGACTACGGCCTCGCCGGCGCGGTATTGATGGAACTCGTCCTGGCGGAGCGCCTGGACCTCGTCGACAAGCGCGTGAACGTCGTCAACGCGACACCGTTGGGTGATCCGATCCTCGACGAGTGCCTGGCCCGGATCGGCGCCGACAAGCGCCGTAAGGCGCAGCACTGGGTCACGAAGCTGACGAAGCTGCGCCCGCGTCTCCTCGAAACACTGGAGGCCAAGGGCATCATCCGACACCGTCAGGATCGGGTGCTCGGTCTGCTCCCGTTCAACCGGTACCTGCCGGTCGACGGTCGCACCGAGGAGGCGACTCTCGTCGCGGCTCTCACCCGCATGGTCGACGCGGGCAGCGCGACGGACGCCCGGTTGGCCTCGCTCGGATCGCTCGTCTACGCCATCGGCATCGAGCATGTCGTCTTCCCGGATCGGAAGCGGTCCGCCGTTCGTAAGACCCTCAAGGGAATCAGCGCGGGCGACTGGGCGTCGTCGGCGACGATCGCCGCGATCCAGGCCGCGCAGGCCGCCATCGCCGCGGCCGTCACCGCCTCGACGGTCGCCGCGACGTCGAGCGGCGGCTGAGGCAAGCTTTTCGTTCCCCGAAACTGGAGTTGGTATGCCCGAGGGCCATGTCATTCATCGTTTGGCCGGTCGTTACGCCGACGCGTTCGGCGGTGACGTCGTCCGCGTCGACAGTCCGCAGGGGCGGTTCGCGGATGGCGCGAAACGCGTCGACGATCGCGTCCTCACCTCGACCGACGCGCACGGCAAACAGCTGTTCATCGGATTCGGCGAGAACGGTTGGATCCGCGTCCATCTCGGCCTTTACGGAAAGGTCGCGTTCGGGGACGGCCCGCCGCCCGCGCCGGTCGGAGCGATCCGGTTGCGGATCTCGACCGAGAGCGCACACGCTGAGCTGCGCGGACCGACCGTGTGCGAGCTGTTGACGTCCACGGAGAAGAGCGCCGTCCATGACCGGCTCGGCCCCGATCCCCTTCGGGAGGACGCCGACCCGGACGACGGCTGGAAGCGGGTGCGGACGTCCCGCGTCTCGATCGCGTCCCTGCTGATGAACCAGCGGATCGCGGCGGGCGTCGGCAACATCTACCGCGCGGAGGTTCTGTTTCGGCAGGGCATCGACCCCTATCGTCTCGGTCGGAACGTGACCCGGGACGAGTGGGATCGAGTGTGGGGGGACCTCGTGACGCTCATGCGCGACGGTGTCCGGACCGGTCGAATCGACACGGTCGCTCCGCAGCACACGCCGGAGGCGATGAACCGACCGCCCAGAGTGGATGATCATGGCGGTGAGGTCTACGTCTACCGGCGCTTCGGCGCGGACTGTCTGGTCTGTGGCGAGTCGATTCGCACCGATGTCGTGGAGGGCCGCAACCTGTTCTGGTGCCCGGGCTGCCAGAAGGGCTGACCCGTCGAACGGTGATCCGTCGAGGTGCGCACCAGGGGCGGACTCGCGTCGACGGCACCAATGTCGGTCCCGAATCCGCGGCGGTCCTCGCCGGCATGAAGGTGCGGTGCCGCCGATCCGCCTCGTATCGGCGCCACCTCTAGGATCGGGGCGATGAGCGAATCACTGTGGACGACGGTCGACGCTGCGCGGGCCTGGCTCGACGAGCACAACGGCCGAGGCGACGCCGAGCTCACCTGCCGCATCCTGAAGCTGGGAGAGGAGGTCGGCGAGGCGTCGAGTGCCTGGATCGGCGCCCTTGGCCAGAATCCGCGCAAGGGGGTCACCCACACTCGTGCGGATGTCGCAGCCGAACTCGCCGACGTCGCGATCACCGCGCTCGTCGCGATCGCCAGTCTCGGCTTCGACCCTCGCACCGTCGTCGACCGGGCCGCCGCGAAGGTCGATGCCCGAAGCGAGACTGTCGCACACGGTGTGCGAGTGGAGTCGGATGAGTGACGGTAATTCTATGAGGCATGGACGCGCTCGAGTACCGGCGCTTGAACGCCGAACGTCACCGACTGGAACTGAACATCATCAACGCGAAGGCGGCGCTGACGCTCTTCGACGAACACCACCCCGATCTGCTGCGAAGCCACGGCCTTGACCTGGCGGCGGTCTTCGCGATCGAGGATCGAGTGAACGAGACCGTGATCGACTGGGATGAGGCGGTCAACGCCCTGCACGGGGATCGCCGCTGACGCGTCGCGAGCGGAGGTCCGTTCGTTCCGTCGATTGGCGACCGTCGCGATCGGCTGGTGGAGGGGAATACGAGAGGGNGGCGACTTCATGGAAGTCGCCNCCCTCTTCGGTTGCGCTGGGGTACCAGGACTCGAACCTAGACTAACTGAACCAGAATCAGTTGGGCTGCCAATTACCCCATACCCCAATTTGGCAAGCGCTGCGCGCCGAGCAAGACTCTACCGGACGGCCCCATCGAAGCGCAAACCGGTATGGCTCACCGGCGATGCGAGCGCATCGCCCCCGGTCAGCGTCCCGACAGTCGTTGCCCGGCACGGATCACGGCCATCGCGAGTCGTTCGCCCGGTCGGCGCCCGAGCCGTTCGATCGGACCGGACACCGAGATCGCCGCGACGACGCGGCCGGTGCGATCGCGCACCGGTGCGGACACCGAGGCGACGCCCGCCTCCCGTTCGGCGATGCTCTGGGCGTAGCCCCGGCGACGGACCTCGGTCAGGGCCTGCGCGGTGAATCGGCAGCGGGGCAACAGGGGCAGGACCGCCTCGGGGGGTTCCCACGCGAGGAGGACCTGCGCGCCTGACCCGGCCGACATGGGCAGGACCGAGCCGACCGGCACGGTGTCCCGCAAACCGCTGGAGCGTTCGGCGGCGGCTACGCAGATGCGTTCGTCGGCGCGGCGCCGGTAGAGCTGCGCGCTCTCGCCGGTCTGGTCGCGCAACAGTTTCAGGACGGGTTCGGCTGCGGTCAACAGGACGTCGGGGGTCGCGTCGGCGAGTTCGGAGAGACGCGGACCGGGGCGCCACCGGTTCTCGTGGTCGCGCACGAGCATCCGATGCGCTTCGAGGGCTTGCGCGAGTCGGTGTGCCGTGGCGCGCGGCAATCCGGTCTTCTCGACGAGTTCGGCGAGGCTGGAGCCCTCCATGCAGGCCGTGAGGATCAACACGGCCTTGTCGAGAACGCCGACACCACTGATACTGTTTCCCATGAATTGAAATGTACCTCCCAAAATGCGGGACGTCCACGAAGGGGAAGCGGTTCATGTCACACACGCGAACGATGGCCGAGAAGGTCTGGGACGCCCATACCGTGCGCCGTGTCGACGGCCAACCCGATCTGCTGTACATCGATCTTCACCTGCTGCACGAGGTGACGAGCCCGCAAGCCTTCGACGGCCTTCGGGAGACGGGGCGCCCGGTTCGCCGCCCGGACCTGACGATCGCCACCGAGGACCACAACACGCCGACCGACAATCTCTTCACGATCGTCGATCCGGTGTCGCGGACCCAGATCGAGGCGTTGCGCAAGAACTGCGCCGACTTCGGTGTTCGGCTGCATCCCTTGGGAGATGCCGAACAGGGCGTCGTCCATGTCGTCGGTCCGCAACTCGGTCTCACCCAGCCCGGGATGACGGTCGTCTGCGGTGATTCGCACACCAGCACCCACGGCGCGTTCGGGGCCTTGGCCTTCGGCATCGGGACGAGCGAGGTCGAGCACGTGCTGGCCACGCAGACCTTGCCGCAGGCGCGACCGAAGACGATGGCCGTCACCGTCACGGGGCGGCTCGCCGACGACGTCACCGCCAAGGACTTGATCCTCGCGATCATCGCGAGGGCCGGAACCGGTGGCGGGCGCGGACACGTCGTCGAGTACCGGGGGGAGGCGATCGAGGCGTTGTCGATGGAAGCCCGCATGACCGTGTGCAACATGTCCATCGAATGGGGAGCCAAGGCGGGCATGATCGCCCCCGACGACGTGACCTTCTCCTACCTGAAGGGACGGTCGCACGCTCCCGTCGGCGCCGATTGGGACGCCGCCGTCGAGGCGTGGCGCGCGCTGCCGACGGACGAGGGCGCCGTCTTCGACCAGGAGATCGTGATCGACGGCGCGTCCATCCGGCCGTTCGTCACCTGGGGAACCAACCCGGGGCAGGGTGTTCCGCTGGACGCCGCCGTGCCCGACCCCGGCGACTACGCCGACCCGACGGAGCGCGCGGCCGCCCAACGGGCGCTGGAGTACATGGACCTGACCCCGGGGACCCCCATGCGCGACATCGGGATCGACGTCGTGTTCCTCGGTTCGTGCACGAACGGCCGCATCGAGGATCTGCGCTCCGCCGCTTCCGTCCTCAAGGGTCGTTCGGTGGCCGAGGGCGTTCGCATGCTGGTGGTGCCCGGCTCGGCACGGGTCCGTGCCGAGGCCGAACGCGAAGGGCTGCACGAGATCTTCACCGAGGCGGGAGCGGAGTGGCGTTTCGCGGGCTGCTCGATGTGTCTCGGCATGAACCCGGACCAGCTCGCCGCCGGAGCTCGTTCGGCGTCAACGTCCAATCGCAACTTCGAGGGGCGGCAGGGCGCGGGCGGCCGTACGCACCTCGTGTCCCCGCTCGTCGCCGCGGCGAGCGCCGTCACCGGCCGACTCGCGGCACCGGGCGACATTCACTGATCCCACCGAATCCGAGGAGAAACGGACATGGAGAGCTTCACCGTCCACACCGGGCGCGCGGTACCGCTGCGTCGATCCAACGTGGATACCGACCAGATCATTCCGGCGGTTTACCTCAAAAGGGTCACGAAGACCGGCTTCGCGGACGGTCTGTTCGCCGCCTGGCGGAACGATCCCGCGTTCGTGCTGAACCAATCGCGGTACGACGGGGCCACCGTCCTCATTGCGGGAACCGAGTTCGGCACGGGCTCCTCACGGGAGCATGCGGTGTGGGCGCTGCGCGACTACGGGTTCCGCGTCGTCGTCTCGCCGCGATTCGGGGATATCTTCCGAGGCAACGCGTTCAAGGCGGGTCTGTTGCCGGTCGAGCTGCCTGACCAGGCCATCGACCAGCTGTGGGACACGGTGGAGGCCGACCCGTCGACAGAGGTCGTAGTGGATCTCGTCGAGCGCCGCATTCGTGTCGCGGAGCGGGATTGGGCGTTTCCGATCGATGACCACAACCGTTACCGGCTCATTGAGGGACTGGATGACATCGACCTGACACTGCGGGATGAGTTTCACATCACGGCATTCGAATCGGAGCGTCCGCAATGGCTCCCGAGCACACTCCCGGTCGTCTGAACATCCCATATCGTTGCCGTGCCAGCGATTCTTCACGCCTGGGCGATCAAAAAAGGTGCGACACAACGATTTTTTCTCTCTGATATGGTTGCGCCCGCGTTCAAATCGGCATAACGTGCGGTTTACGGTTCAGCTGAACCATTAGATATGTTGTCGGGAGGGAAAATCTCGTGAATAAGGCCGAGTTCATCGATGCGCTAGTCGAGCACCTGGGTGACAGGAAGACCGCTCTGAAAGCGCTCGACGCGATGTTGGAGGAAATCCAGCGCGCGGTCTCCAAAGGAGAGAAAGTCTCCTTCGCAGGATTCGGTGTCTTCGAAAAGCGTCAGCGCGCGGCCCGGATGGCGCGGAACCCGCGTACGGGTGAAGCCGTGCGTGTGAAGAAGACCGTCGTCCCGGCGTTCCGTCCCGGCCAGGGGTTCAAGGAGCTGGTGACCGGCGAGAAGAAGATGCCGAAGCGCTCCACAGCGGCGACGAAGAAGACGACGGCTAAGAAGACGGCGGCCAAGAAGTCCGCTCCGGCGAAGAAGACGACGACCCGCAAGGCCACGGTCAAGAAGACGGTTCGCTCGGCGGCGAAGCCGTCCACGAAGACCGTGACGAAGCGGGTGGGCGCGACGAAGAAGGCCACCGCCAAGAAGACCGCCAAGAAAACGACACGGGGTCGTTAGACCATAACGGTTGTCCACCACTTCGACAGCCACGCGATATCGGCCAGGCAAGACCGCAAAGCGCAGTTGGTTCGCCAGAACCACTGCGCTTCGCTATTTGCACGTGAATTCTGTTTGCCCAATGCGATGTGCGCCACTCTTAACCGATCGTCTCGTGGCGACTTGGTATCTATCTAGAATAGAAATGTGAATGGCCCACGCTTGGGCCATTCACGTTTTGGTTTGGTCGAATGAGAGCCATTGGTTGCTTATCGACCGACTGCGTAATTTAGGGCGACCGGTGACCGATCGCCCTTATTGATTATGCCAGATATCTTGATATTTGCGTTGTCGGACGCCTACCAGCCGGACCGTTGGAGGAAGTCGGCGAAGAACAATCCGATCGCGAGCGCGGCCGACACACAGGCGAGCATCCAGAATCGAACCACAATGGTGACCTCGCTCCACCCCGCCAGTTCGAAATGGTGGTGCAGCGGCGACATCCTGAACACGCGCTTGCCGGTCAGCTTGAACGAGATCACCTGAATGATCAGGGACAACGAGACCAGGACGAACAGGCCGCAGATGATCGGCAGCAGGATCATCGTGTGCGTCGCCATCGCGACGCCCGCCAGAAGGCTTCCCAGCGCGAGCGAACCGACGTCGCCCATGATGATCCGGGCCGGAGACGTGTTCCACCACAGGAAACCGATGAGCGCTCCCGCGGCGGCTCCCGCCACCAGCGCGACCTCCAACGGGTCTCGGACGGAGTAACAGGCGTCCAGTTTGGGATGTTCGGCGCACCAGTGTCGATACTGCCAGAACGCGATGACGACGTACGCGATGAGGACGAGCGCCGACGAACCGGTCGCGAGGCCGTCGAGCCCATCGGTCAGGTTCACGCTGTTGGACGTCGCGACGACCATGAGCACGAAGATCGCGATCGCTCCGATCTTGCCGACCTCGAGCCACGGGATGTCGCGCACGAACGAGATGTACTCGCTGCCGACGGTGAAGCCTTCGGGGCTCGGCAGGTACAGCGCCATCGCTCCCATTCCGGCGCCGACGATGATCTGTCCGAGGATCTTGTACCGGCCCGCCAGACCGCCGGCGTGGCGCTTGACGACCTTGAGGACGTCGTCGAGCAGCCCAATGATGCCGCCGCCGACGAACAATCCCAAGAGGACGATGCCGGTGACGGTCGGGAGGTGTGGTCGTCCCTCCAGTGGCAGTAGCGCGACGTGGCCGATCCCGTAGGCGAGGACGGTCGCGCTGATGAAGACGATCCCGCCCATCGTCGGGGTGCGTTGTTTCCCGACGTTGCTGGCGAGACCGAGCTCGTTGCGGACCGGCTGATGCGCGCGGGTCAGCAGCTTGATCGCCAGCGGTGTCGCGACAATGGAGATGATGAACGCGGCGATCGCGCCGATCAGTACCGATCTCATGTATGGCCTTCCACGGGGGTGCGTGCAGCAGCCGACCCTATCGGTATCGCGGGTCTCGGACGGAAGCAACCTTCGGCCCGGAACCGGTGCACGGGCGCGGGTAGGCCGTCGATGGAATGGACGGCCCCGTCTCGGTCGAGTACGGGACCGCCGCGGTTGTCATCGGAGTCGTTCGACGGCGACGAGTCGACGGCCGTTGAAGGACAACACCCACGCGTCACCGGGTTCGGTGTGAACGTCGGCGACGGACAGGTCGTCGGTGTCCGTCAGGAGCGCGAGCGTGTCGGCGATGACCGGAAGTTGGCTGCACACGATCGCGCCGCCGTCGTCGGCGAAGTCCCGCAACCGCGTCATCGCGGCCTCCGGGTCATCAATGTGGACATCCAGGTCGAAGGCGGCGTCGGTGTCCACCTTCTCTCCGAGCGCCGCCGCCAACGGCGTCACGGTCGCGACGCACCGGGGGATGGTCGCGGCGACGACGGTTCGCAGGTCGTACAACGCCAGCAGCGGTACGAGCTCGGCGGCACGTGCCTTGCCGGTGGCGTCGAGCTGCCGGTTGCGGTCGTCTGCGCCCGGTTCGGCGTTCGCGTGTCGCAGCAGGACGACGGTCGCCGTCACCTCGGCGAGATTGCGGAACACCGACAGCGCCTGTTGATCACGTGGTCGGGTCAGGGTCTCGAAGGCCTCGTCGAGACCGAACCAGCGCAGTTCGGTCACCTCGGCACTCGCGACGAACCGCGCGCGCGGATCACGGGCGCGCATCGACCAGTAATCGACCACTTTGGTCACGGCGCCGTCGGGATGGTCGAGTTCGTACGTGGCTGTGGTGAGGAAGGTCTGGGGGATCGGGTCGAGACCGGTCTCTTCTTCGACTTCGCGGCACGATCCCGACAGGGGATGCTCGTTCGCGCTGAGCTTTCCCTTGGGGAGCGACCAGTTGTCGCAGGCTGGGCGGTAGATTCCGGCGACTTCGATGGTGTCGTCATCGCCGTGGCGCCACAGGACGCCACCGGCGGCCACCACCCGTTTCGGCTTGTCGTTCACTCCGACACAGTATCCACGTTCGCGGCGAAACACTGTCCTATTGGCGACTGATCATGCGTGTCCGAACGGCCGTATGGGATCGTCCGACGAGCGGCCCTGGTCATGACGGTGGTGACGTGGCGGGCATCGTCGGAATCCGAAGAGCCGTCACGATGTCGCCGTCGATCTCCACGCTGACGCGTTGTCCCAACCGCAGCAGCCGGAGGCCGCTCGTGGCGAAAGCGGCGCCGTCGAAACTCAGTCGGGTGCCGTCATCGAGGAACAGGCTGCCCGCGCCGGTAGCGGACTCGAACGTGGCCACGGTTCCTTGCATGGCAGGAAGTCTAGAGGTTGTCCGTCGCGCGAGGGGCGCTCGAGTACCGGGCGAGCGATCAGGTCCCGTCCAGTTCGCGTAGGACGACGGCCGTGTGCGCTCCCACGCCGAGTCGGGCCGCCTGGGTGAGCTGGTCGGCCGTGTCGACGTCACGGCGCAGTCGTGGCCAGTTCCCGCCGACCCGCGTGTGTCCATTGTCGAGATGGGTTCGCGCCGAGTCCGGACCGAAACGGGGGCTGAGTTCGGCGGCCCGTCGGGCCGTGAGCATGACGGTGCCGACCCCGTCCAGGTCGGGAACGTACGCGCGCTCGTGTCGAGCCGTCGCACGCAGGGCCGTCGCGAGTTCGTCCGAGGTGACGGCCGGGAGATCGGCGGTGACGACCGCGATGCGCGAATCATCCATTGTGGCTATCGCGGTGGTGATGGCGGTGTTGAGCCCCGCGATGGGCCCCTCGTCGATGACCACGACGTCGGGAGGGAGGGCCGTCGCCACACGACGGTCCCCGGTGACGACGCTGACGGATCGGACCTCGGAGCAGTTCCGGCCCGCGTCGATGACGTCACGCGCGAACGCCAGGGCCAGTCGGGCACGGGCCGGCGCGGCGAACGGCGTGAGTCGGGTCTTGGCGTGATCGAGGCGCTTGACCGGAATGATCAGCCGCCACGTGGGCGTTGACGTCGGCACTCCGGGGCGCTCCTTGTGGCTGAACGGTGCCCGTGTCGGGCGGGGCTACGGCAGCATACGGCGCTGCGATCCGCTCGACAGCTTGCCGCGGACCTTGCTGTATCCCCACAGGCCGAGCCCGACCACCGCGACGCCGAGCGCCAGGTAGAACACCCAGCCCAGCAGCCAGCTGATGACGTTGGCGACGATGATCCCCGCGACGATGAGCCCCAGGATCGGCAGGGCGATCCAGGCCAGCAGTTTCGCGTTCATGACAACTCCCGAGGGCGATATGACGTTAGTGGTGACTCCATCATGACATCATTCGCAACCGCCCGCCATCGGGGAGAACCCGGATCCGATGCCAGTAGGGTGCATGCGAACGCTATGGAGGTAGATGTGACGCGCGGTGGCGGCAAGGACGACGCTTGGTATTGGGGGCGCAAGCCCGGTGGAGACAGGCGGCCGTTCTGGCTGCGCGTCGCCGCCGTCATTGTCAAGCCCACGAATATGTACATGTTTCGACGTGACTGGCGTGGGATGGAGAACATCCCGCTGCGCGGAGGTCTGATCTTCGCCGTCAACCACATCTCGCACGCGGATCCGATGCCCGTCGCGCACTACGTGTACAACTCGGGCCGCAACCCCAGATTCATGGCCAAGGACGGCGTGTTCCGGATTCCCGTGGCGGGCAAGATCATCGCCGCGACGGGCCAGATCCCCGTGTTCCGCGGTGGAGCCGACGCGGTGAAGTCGCTGCACGCGGCGATCGACATCGTCAAGGACGGCCAAGCCGTCATCATCTATCCCGAGGGAACCAACACCCGACAGCCCCAACACTGGCCGATGCGCGGCCGCACCGGTGTCGCCCGCCTGGCGCTGGAGACGGGTGCCCCCGTCATCCCGATCACCGTGTGGGGTCCGCAGAACGTCGTCAACCCGATCACGAAGAAGAAGAACTTCGCGCCGCGCAGACCCGTGACGATCGTGGCGGGGCCGCCGATCGATCTGTCACGGTGGGAAGGCGCCTCCGCGGCGGCGGACGTCCTGCAGTCGATGACGGACGTCGTCATGCTGCGGCTGCGGGACCAACTTGCCGAGATCCGTGGCGAGGAACCGCCACCGTTGTTCGACCCGAAAGCCGCCCAAACCCCTGGAAAGGACGAATAAGTTGGCACACGTGGCAGTAATGGGAGCGGGCTCGTGGGGGACCACCTTCGCCAAGGTCGTCGCCGATGCGGGCAACACCGTCACCATGTGGGCACGGCGGGCCGACGTGGCCGCGTCCATCAATGACGCGCACACCAACCCCGAATACCTCGGCGACATTCGTCTACCCGATGCCATTCGCGCGACCGCTGACGATGTCGCCGCGCTCGCCGAGGCGGACATGGTGGTGTTGGCGGTTCCCAGCCAGACGCTGCGCGACAACCTCACGGCATGGGCGCCGCACCTCCCCGATAACTCCACACTGGTCAGTTTGATGAAGGGCATCGAACTCGGCACGACCAAGCGCATGAGCGAGGTCATCTGTGAAGTCGGCAAGGTCGAACTTGACAGGGTCGTGATCGTGACCGGTCCCAACCTGGCACCTGAGATCGCTCAGGAACAACCCACCGCCTCCGTCGTGGCCTGTGTGGACGAACAGCGTGCCCGGGTCGTTCAGAACGCCACGACCACCGGTTACTTCCGCCCCTACACGAACACCGACGTCATCGGCTGCGAGCTGGGTGGAGCCGTCAAGAACGTCATCGCCCTCGCCTACGGAATGGCGACCGGTCTCGGCCTCGGCGACAACACCAAGGCGACTCTCATCACGCGCGGTCTGGCCGAGACCGCCCGTCTGGGTGTCCGTCTCGGCGCCGACCCGATGACCTTCTCGGGTCTCGCGGGGCTGGGCGACCTCGTCGCCACCTGCACCTCCCCGCTGTCGCGCAACCACACCTTTGGCGTGCAAGTCGGACGGGGCAAGACCCTCGCCGAGGCGCAGGCCATCACCAAGCAGACCGCCGAAGGCGTCAAGAGCTGTTTGTCCATTCGCGACTTGGCTGGGCGCAACGGCGTTGAGATGCCGATCGCGGAACAGGTCGAGCGCGTGTGCCACGAAGGACTGTCGGTGTCCGAAGCGATCGTGTCGCTCATGGCGCGGCAGACGAAGCCCGAATAGGAGAGGTGCGCCGATGAAGAAGATCAAGGTCGCGGTCGTGTTGGGCGGCCGCAGCGTCGAACACGCCGTGTCATGCGCGAGCGGTTCGGCCGTCATAGCCGCGCTCGATCCGGACCGGTTCGACGTCGTTCCGCTCGGCATCACCGACAAGGGACGGTGGATCGCCGTCGACACGGACCTGGCGCGCCTCGGGATCGAAGGCGGCGACGCGTTGCCGCAGATAGCCGCCGACGGGGGAGCCCAGGTCGCGCTGTCGGCGGACCCGACGGCCGCGCGTGTCTCGCTCGTCGACGCGGGCACCGCCACCAGCCAGATGATCGATGTCGACGTCGTGTTCCCGGTGCTGCACGGCACCTACGGCGAGGACGGCACGATCCAGGGCCTCCTGGAGATGGCGGACGTTCCCTACGTCGGTTCGGGTGTGCTGGCTTCGGCGGTGTGCATGGACAAGGAGTTCACCAAGCGGCTCCTCATCGCGTCCGGTCTGCCCGTCGCGCCTTACACGATCGTGCGCGGGCAGGGCGACCTGTCGGAGGCCGATCGTGACCGGCTCGGGCTGCCCGTCTTCGTCAAGCCCTCCCGGGCGGGGTCGAGCCTCGGCATCACCAAGGTCACCGACTGGGATCAACTTCCGGACGCGCTCGCCACCGCACGCGCGGTCGACCCGAAGGTGCTCGTGGAGGCCGCGGTCGTCGGCGTCCGCGAGCTCGAATGCGGTGTGCTGGAACGAGAGGACGGCGGCGCTCCGGACACGACGGGCGTCTTCGAGGTGCTCGGCTCCGGCGCGGAGGGTTGGTTCGACTTCGAGACGAAGTACCTCAGCAGCGAGGAGGTCTACGACTTCGACCCCGCGCTGCCCGGTGACGTCGCCGACCGCATCCGGTCGATGGCGGCCGAGGTGTTCACGTTGCTGGACTGCTCCGATCTGGCCCGCGTCGACTTCTTCCTCACCGACGACGGCGAGATCTTCGTCAACGAGATCAACACGATGCCGGGCCTGACTCCAAAGTCGGGCGTGCCGCTGGCGTGGGCGGAGTCGGGCATCAGGTACGCGGAGCTCGTCGAACGGCTCGTGCGGCTCGCCCTCAAGCGAGGCACCGGGCTTCGCTGACCCGGACATGACGACGGGCGCCGGTCAATTGGAGTGACCGGCGCCCGTCTTTGTCCGACTCGGACTATCCGTTCGTCGTGTCCTCGATGTCGCCATCGGCGAGGATCCGGTACAGACCCCGTCGGCTGTCCTCCAGGATGCGCTTCGCGCGAGCCAGTTGAGCCTCGCTTCCCGACGCGACGAGCTGGCCGATCGCCGCGTACGACTGGGATGCCAGGTCGTACAGGTCCCGGACCTCCTCGTCGATCTGCGGGATCATCGCCTCCCACGGATTGTCCACCTCGGACGGATTCTCGGCGACGTAGGCGGTTCCGGCGTCGGTCAACTCGAACACCGTTCGGCGGCCCTCGCCGACCTGCTTGATCAGCCCGTCCTCCGTCAGTTGCTGCAACGCGGGGTAGACCGCGCCCGGGCTCGGCCGCCACGCGCCTTGGCTGCGCTCGGCGATCTCCTGGATCAACTGGTAGCCGTTGCGGGGTCCTTCCGCCAGGAGGGCCAGGATCGCGGCGCGGACGTCGCCCCGTCGAGCCTTACGGGGGCGGCCGAAGCCCATGCCCGGTCCGCCCGGCGGTGGTGGCATCGGCGGCGGACCCCACGGCGGCGGCGGGCCCCAGGGTGTGGGCGGCACTATCGGCGGGAACGGTCCACCGTGTGGGCCGTGCTGACGTCTGTCGCCTCGACCGCGGCGATTCCGTCGGTCGTGCCTGTCGTCCTCGTGATGCATTCGGTGAGCCCCTTCGTGTTCGTGGTGAGTGCGGTGCGGCTGGTGTGCGTGGTGTTCGTGGTGAGTGCCGCGATCACGGCGACGTCGTCGCGGGCGTCCGTCCGGGGTCTCCGCCGGACCGAAACCAGGGAAGCGGGGCATCCCTTCGGGCGGCCACGGGCTGGGAAATGCGAATGTCATGGGTGCTCCTTGACTGTCGATTGACTATCTCGATAGGTAACGATATATCGCTAACTTACGAATGGCAACCTCAGGGAACGATATGGGCGAGCGAAACCGGCGTTTTCCCTATTCGGGGCAGGGTGAAGCCCATGAGGATCAGCGCGGGAAGGAGATCCGCGTCATGGCGCGGCGAGGCGAGGCACGTTCAGGAGGTGCCTGAGGTGAAGGAGGATGCCCGGGGGCGGGCGTTAACCGAGACAACCGGCCGGGGACGAGTCGCCGACGGGGATCTTCTTCCCGACGGCCTTGGTGAGGGCCTGGATCAACTGGCCCGACTCCTCGTACTCGGCCGGAACGCGAACTTCGACCGCCAGCGAACGATCCACGGTCGTCCACACCGTCTCCGTCTCGCCTTCCTCGGCGTACCAACATGTCGGCGGCATCGGGAACACCGTCGCGTCGGTTTCGATCTCCACCGGATCGACCCCGCACAGCACCGACACCGCCGGATCGCCGTAGGCCGCCGAGACCTCGGCCGTTCCGGCCTCGCCGGAGACGATGCGCTGGTCGAGATCGTTGAGGTCCGCCGGGAGCGTCGCGATCAGCGCGCGGCAGATCACCGAATCCTTTTCGGACAGATCGGGGATCTCCAGGGTGACGGGCTCGGTCGACGATGGCTGTGGAGCCGTCTCCTCGGCCGGCGCCATGCCGCCGATGATCCAGAACGCGCCGAGCGCCGCCAGCAGCGTCACCGGAACGGCGACCGCCGTCGCGATCCGGGCGGCCTTGCGTCGATCGGCGTCGACGGTGGCGTCGGGGTCCTTCCGGGTCGCGTCCGTGGACTTCTCGGCCACCCTGCTGCTCCTTTGAACCGTTACAGGCGCACCACCGAGCACGTCAAGGTCCTGGTGATGCCATCGACCTGCTGCACTTTACTGACCACCATCTTGCCGAGCTCATCGACCGTGTCTGCGGCGGTCAGGACCACAACGTCGTACGGCCCGGTGACCGCGTCGACGTTGACGACCCCCTCGATCTCCAGGATCGCGTTGGCCACGTCGCGGGCCTTTCCGACCTCGGTTTGAATCAGGATGAACGCCTGAACCATTGGTGGAACTCCTTCGGTTACGGCTATCTGAGAGTGCTCTTATCTAATCAATGACCGGGCTGCGGTGGAACCGCGAGCGGTGATTTGGCTGCGCGCCGTACATGTCGGCGATGCCTCCGCCGCACCCGCCGACGCGTGCGGGAGACTGTGCGGCGTGGAAACCCAGCGAAACGAACTCGCCGCCACGGGGGAGTTCGGCCTCATCGACGCGATCGTCGACCGCATGCCCGCCGGTCCACACAGTCTGCTTGGGCCGGGCGATGACGCGGCCGTCGTCGCCGTGCCGGACGGTCGTGTCGTCGCGTGCACGGACGTGCTCGTCGACGGCCGACACTTCCGTCGCGACTGGTCGTCAGCGGAGGACGTCGGACACCGAGCGGCCGCCGCCAACCTCGCCGACGTCGCCGCGATGGGTGCCCGACCGACGGCACTGCTGCTCGGCCTGTGCGTCCCCCCGGACCTGCCGGTCTCGTGGGTCGAGGAGCTGGCCGACGGCATAGCCGCCGAGGCGGCCGTCGCGGGCGCGGGTGTCGTCGGCGGCGACACGGTGTCGGCCCCGTCCCTCACGATCGCCATCACGGCGCTGGGAGATCTCGGCGGACGCCCGCCTGTCACGCGCTCGGGGGCACGCCCAGGGGATCTGCTGGCCGTCAACGGTCGTCTCGGGTGGGCGGCCGCCGGACAGACGATCCTGTCGAGGGGATTCCGCTCGCCCGGCGCGCTCGTGGCCGCGCACAGACGCCCCGAGGTCGACTATGGGGCGGGCTTCCATGCCGCGCGGGCGGGCGCGACGGCGATGATCGACGTCTCCGATGGTCTACTCGCTGACCTCGGCCATGTCGCCGCGGCGTCCAAGGTGTCGATCGACGTCGATTCCTCGGCGGTGGAGGTGACGGACCAACTGCGCGACACGGCGCACGCACTCGGAGTCGACCCGCTCGCGTGGGTGCTGACCGGCGGAGACGATCACGCGCTCGTCGCGACCTTCCCTCCGGGATCGCCGCCGGGTGCCGGTTGGCGGCTCATCGGGCGCGTCGGCGACGGGATCGATGTCACAGTGGATGGTGAGGACTACGAAGGTGCGACGGGATGGGATCATTTCCGGTCGTGAGAGCTCGACCGCTCGGTGAGAGCCGAGCGGTCGTCGGGACGTCACTCGGGGCACGCAAAAAGCCGCCGGGTGTTCAAACCCGGCGGCATCACGTTCAGCGCGTCAGACGCGGGAGACCTTTCCGGCCTTCAAGCAGGACGTGCACACCTTGACCTTCTTGAGGTTGTCACCGGAACCGGTGGCCGCGCGCACGTTCTGCAGGTTCGGGTTCCACCGACGGTTGGTCTTCTTCTTGGACCACGGAACGTTGTGGCCGAAACCTGGGCCCTTGCCGCAGAGGTCGCATTTGCGGGACATAGTGCTCGCACTCCTGAAACGAATGATCTTGAGTTGTCACACCTGGTCAGTAGACAACCGGGCAAGCGTACCGGATGGCTCAGCCCCCGCCGATGACGGGTGCCGCCACCACGGCTTTCGCGTTCGAGGCGATGGCCGAGACGGCAAGCGGCGTCCGGATTCCCCGTGTCGGGAACGCCTGTCGGATCGGCAAAGTGGACGACATCCGCCCGGTCGCGGGGCCCGCTCGTATGACATGTGTCGATGTTTGGCCGTATTCTGCTCTTCACCCCACCCGCAGTGAAAGTGAAGCCATGACCAATCCGCCGTCGCCTTCCGCCCCCGAGGGTTGGAGCCCGCAACCGCCTCCCGACCCGACCGCCGCACCGTCTCCGTCGCAGGCTCTGCCTTCGCCGATGCCGCAACAGCAACCGTCCGAGGTCTCCGGCCCGCCGTCGGCGCCACCCGGCACGCCCACGGTCATGCCGCAGCCGGTCGATCCCGCCCTGGCCTGGCAGGCGTCTCCCCCGGTGTCGGGGCAACCGTTCGCGGTGTACCCGCCCGGTGCGTCGGTGCCGAGCACGCCCGAAGCCCCCAAGCAGTCCTCCCCGGTGCTGTGGATGTTCGGCATCGGTGGCGTCGTCCTGCTCCTCGTTCTCGCCCTCGGCCTCGTGCTGTGGCTGACGAACGACAAGCCCTCCGCCCCGCTCGCCGATGAGTCGGCGAGTCCGACGACGGAGCAGACGGAGCAGGAACCCGAGTCGGGCACGCCGTTGATCACGGACGTCGCGACCGGTTTGAGCTACCCGCAGCTTCCCGCCCCCTGGTCGGTCAGCCCCAACGCGGGATCGCACGGATTCCTCTCGGCGGCGGGCCAGCAGTTCCTGACGGAGGAGGCGTGGGCCGCGGTGTGCATCGTCGGGGAGCTGGATGCGGCGGACCTCGGCTACGAGGGGCCGGACTCCATGCAGCCGGTGTTGGAGAAGCTCGCCGAGCTGACCGACGACAACAACTACGGGACCCAGGACGGCGGCCCGCTCGAAGGGCTGAAGCGCGAGGGCGAACCGACCTTGACGGAAGTGACGATCGGCGATCATCAGGGCCTGCGGATCGATTACCGCCTCACCTGGACCGACGACGCGATCGGGGACAAGGGCGAGACGCTCATCATCGGGGTCGTCGACCTCGGCGATGGTCGCCTGGCCGGGTTCCTGGCGAGCATTCCCGACTTCGGCGCGGACCAGACCGAAGCGGTCACGCAAGCCTTGGAACAGCTTCAGTTCGTGTGATCTCATCGACGGTTCGGCGGGGCGGGACCGGCTCGGTCAGCCCCGCCGAATGATCATCCATTGGGGATTAGAGGGTCGGTCGTTATCGTTTCGTGCGTAGACGTCCCTATCCGGTGCGGGTACCTTGAAGGCTGTCCCGCGACACTGTGCGCCGCTCCCGTCGACCGTCCGGCACCCGTTCGACGTCTCGGCGTCGGTGCCCTCGCGCATTCCTCTCATCTGTATTGAGAAGATGGGGCAGTTTTGCGACCACTGTTGACACCCCATGAGAGTTGACCGATGACCTATCCGCCGCAGCAGCCCGAAAACGGCTGGTCCGACAACCAGCAGCAGCCGCAGCAGCCGGTCGATCCGTTCGCGCAGGGCGCGCCCGGACACCAGGCAGAACCGGTCGATCCCTTCGGGCAACCCCCGCAGCAGTACGCTCCACAGCAGCAGTACGGCGAGCAGCCGGCCCTGCCCCAACAACCGCAGTACGGGCAGGAACAGCACCAGCAGCAGTACGATCAGGGACAGTACGGCCAGCAGCAGTACGACCAAGGCCAGTACGGGCAGCACCCGCCCGCGCAGCAGCAGTACGGGCACGAGCAACAGCATGGCCAACAGCACCCGTACAGCGGTCAGCAGTATCACGAGGAACCCCCGACCGACCAGACACAGGCATACGTCGCGGACCCGCAGCAACACCAGCAGCACCAGCACGCGCAGCAACACCAGCAGCCGCAGCAACACCAGCAGCACGAATGGCAGCAGGCCGAGCACACCCAGGTCATCGGCGGCGGTGAGCACACCCAGATGATCAATCCCAATGGTGAGCACACCCAGGTCATCGGGCAGCACGGCGGCGCCCAGTACGGGCCGCAGTACGGCCCCGGAACCAACCCGCCCGTTCAGCCGCAAACGGCGCCCGTGTCGGCGAGCCCGTCCTCCGGCCAACAGTTCGTTCCCCCCGTGTCGGCGAGTCCCGCGTCCAGCCAGCCGTACAGCACGCCCGTGTCGGCGAGCCCGGCCTCAGGCGGGGGCTTCGGCCACCAGTACCAGTCGACTCCGCCGGGAGTGCCCGCGTCGCCGTTCGCGCCCGTTTCGGCGGCCCCGGCGAGCGCCGCTCCGGCATCGGCTCAGCCGTGGTCGCACCCGTCCGTCCCGCAGTTCACGCCGAAGAAGCGCCGCGGCCTGCCGTCGTGGGTGTACGTCGTCGGCGTCGTCGTCATCGTGGCCGCGCTGGCGGTGGGCGCGATCTTCTACTTCGGAGTCGGTAACAACGACACCCCGGTCGCCGATCCTCCGGCGTCGAAGGAACCGGAGAACGCGGCGGTTCTGCTCATCGAGGAGGGTTCCGGCCTCGGTTACCTGACGATGGCCGACCCGTGGGCGGATCTCGGCGAGTACAAGGACCTCAGCGAGATCGCGGGCTTCACGAGCTACGTCGGTCAGTACACGCTCACCGAGACCGGGTGGATGTCGCTGTTCGCCGTCGGGACGATGGACGCGAAGGCCTTGGACTACGAGACCGGAGCGATCCGCCAAGCCGTCTTCAAGTTCGCCGAACTGTCCGAGGCACAAACGGTGAAGCTGCTGGAGGAGACCGGCCGCGACGAGAACATCTCCGGCTACGGCCGTGACGTCGAACCGGTGTACACCCAGTTGCGCGTCGACGGTCGGAACGCCGGCTTCATCCAGTACCACGTCGCGTGGGAGGACAGCACCAACAACGAGACCGGCACGACCGTGACCCTCGGTCTCATCGACATCGGCGACGGCAAACTCGCCGGGTTCCTCATCGACGTTCCCGACACGGCGGCCGCGGCGCTCGCCGAGTCGACGGAGCAGGCGATGAACACGCTCCAGTTCAGCTAGTGGCCAGGCTCGCCCGTTTCGACGGGCGAGCCGCTCTGGCTTCGACGGCCCCGCTCCGCCACCCGGTGGAACGGGGCCGTGTCACGTCCGCCGCCGGACTGTGTGGTTTGCGCCGGTCACCGTGGGGCATTTAAGCTTCGCAACTGTGGATGAGGTGACCGTGATCGACGAACCCCCGCCCTCCGAACCGGTGGCGTTGACCGCCGTCGTGGTCCGGCGGTGGTACGAGACGGCCCTCGCGGCGTTCGAGGAGCACCGCAAGACGATCAACGCGCTCAACGTCTATCCGGTCCCGGACGGGGACACGGGGACCAATCTCGTCGGCACCATGCGCGCGGCTCTTGAGGCGGTGGCGGGTCCCGACGCGACCCTGCCGGACGTCACGTACTCCGCCGCGCGGGGCGCTTTGCTGGCCGCGCGCGGGAACTCCGGTGTCATCCTCGCCCAGCTGTTGCGCGGTTTCGCCGACGCCTGGGGTGTAGACACTGTGGATGGTCCTCGCTTCGCCGTTGGTTTGCGCCGTGCCGCGGAATCGGCTGCGGACGCCGTCGCCGAACCGGCGCCGGGCACGATCCTGACGATCGCCGCCGCCGCCGCGGACGCCGCCGACGCCGCGCGCGCGGCCCCTCTGCCCGTTCTCGTGCGTTCCGTCGCGAGTTCGGCGGCGGAGGCACTGGCTCGGACCACCGATCAGCTACCGGCGCTGGCCCGCGCCGGAGTGGTCGACGCGGGAGGTTTCGGCCTGGCGTTGATGCTCGACGCGCTCACCGAAGTGGTTGTCGGCAAGCCGACGGGTGCCGCGATCCGTGTCGTCGAGTCCGGTTCCCGGACGGCACGGATGCGCGTGGCCGCCGAGGTTCCGCGCGAGAGCGGTTCGACCGACTTCGCCTACGAGGTCCAGTATCTGGTCGACGCGACCGTCGACGCCGCCGAGCGGCTGCGCTGCGTTCTGTCGGGGTTGGGGGATTCGCTCGTCGTCGTGGGCGCGGCCGATGGCGACGAGGACGGCCTGCGGCCCTGGAACATCCACGTCCATGTCAACGACGTCGGAGCCGCCGTGGAGGCGGGTATCGAGGCTGGACGACTGCACCGGTTGTCGGTCACCCGGTTCGCAGACGGTCCCGCGTCCGATCTGGACCGACCGGCGTCACTCGCGGCCGAGCCGTTCGCGGTCGAGGTCAATCGGGGAGTGGTGGTCGTGCTCGACGCTCCCGCTCTGCGCGGCCTCGTGGAGGCCGAGGGCGCCCGTGTCGTGGTGGCCTCCGCAGAACTCGACGTCGACGCGATCGAGGCCGCGATCCGGGGAACCGGTCACACCGATGTCGTCGTGGTGACCCGATCCTGGGCGATCGAATCGACGGAGCGCGCGGCGGCCGCCGCGCGAGCGGACGGTTTTCGCGTCGCGGTCGTTCCGACTCGATCCCCCGTGCAGGCGTTGGCGGCATTGGCCGTTCGACAACCGGAGCGACGGTTCGACGACGATGTGATCGCGATGGCGGAGGCCGCCGGATCGTGTCGACACGCCGACGTGAGCGTCGCGGTCCGGGAGGGGTTGACGAGCGTGGGGCGTTGTCGACCCGGCGATTTCCTCGCCCATGCGGACGGGGATGTCGTACTGCTCGGGCACAATCGCGATGAGGTCGTCACCGGTGTCGTCGACCGCCTGTGCGCGGCGGGGGCGGAGCTGGTGACAGTCATCGCCGGGGCGACGCTGCCAAAGTCCAGTGTGGACTACGTGGCCGCGCATCTGGCGCGGGCCTGGCCGCTGGTGGAGGTGCAGATCTTCGACGGCGGTCAACGGGAACCGCTGGTGTGGATCGGAGCCGAATGAAAGCCACTATGGACACGAAGCTGCGCGACGTCCTGGGGGGCAAGACCGCCGCTGCGCTCGGTGACTACCTGGAGCTCTTCACCGTCGGAGACCTCCTGCACTACTACCCGTTCCGCTACGCCGAGCGGGGCGACCGCGCAGACCTGAACGCCCTGGAGATCGGCGAGCACGCCACCATCCTCGCGCGCGTCCGTTCGGTGACGACGCGGCCGATGCGAAATCGGCGGGGCACCATTTTGGACGTCCTGGTATCCGATGAGGACGGCAACACGCTGTCCTTGACCTTCTTCAACCAGCCGTGGCAGGCCCGCCAGCTGAAGTCCGGCCGCTGGGGCCTGTTCGCGGGGAAGGTCACCGAGTTCCGGGGGAAGCGACAGCTCAACAGCCCCGAGTTCCGGATGCTGGCCGATGCCGAGAGCGAGGACGAGGCCGCCGACCTGATCGAGGAGTTCGCGGGCGCGCTCATCCCGGTTTACCGAGCGGCGGGCAAGGTTCCGACGTGGACGATCGCCAAATGCGTGGCGATCACCCTCGACCGACTCGCCGAACCGCCGGACCCGCTGCCGGGCCGCCTGCGCGACGAGCAGTCCCTCATGGACCTGGGTGCCGCGCTGCGCGCGATTCACCGTCCCGAGTCGACCGGTCACCTCCACGCGGCGCGCAAACGTCTCAAGTGGCAGGAGGCGTTCTACCTCCAGACGACGCTGGTGCAGCGCAAACGGGCCGCGGCCGACACTCCCGGCACACCCCGTCCCGGCCGCGACGACGGTCTCCTCAGCGCGTTCGACGCGGCGCTGCCGTTCACGTTGACGGCCGGCCAGAGCTCCGTCGGCGCCGAGCTGGCCGCGGATCTCGCCGCGCCACATCCGATGCACCGGTTGCTGCAGGGCGACGTCGGCAGCGGCAAGACCATGGTGTCGCTGCGCGCGATGCTCCAAGTCGTCGACTCGGGCGGGCAGGCCGTGCTGCTCGCTCCGACGGAGGTGCTCGCGGCTCAGCACCACCGCACCATGATCGAACAGCTGGGGGAGTTGGCGCGCGGTGGTGAACTCGGGGCGCCCGAGCACGCGACCCGGGTCGCACTCGTGACCGGTTCCCTTCCGGCCGCCGCGAAACGGGCCGCGCTCGCGTCGCTGGCGGACGGTTCCGCGGGCATCGTGATCGGAACGCACGCCCTGCTCTACGACGGCGTCGACTTCGCGGACCTGGGTCTCGTCGTCATCGACGAACAGCACCGTTTCGGTGTAGAACAGCGGGACGCCCTGCGCGCCAAGGCCGAGCGCCCTCCGCACGTGCTAGTGATGACGGCGACACCGATTCCCCGCACCGTCGCGATGACGGTGTACGGCGATCTGGAGACGAGCCGTCTCACCGAGCTTCCGCAGGGCCGCACCCCGATCACGACCCACGTGGTCCCCGGCGGCGACGAGCGGTGGATAGCGCGGGCGTGGCAGCGGGCACGAGAGGAGGTCGCCGCGGGCCACCAGGTGTACGTCGTCTGCCCCCGTATCGGGGACGAGGACGGCGCCGACGGCGGCGCGGAGGACCGTCGACCGCCGCTGGCCGTCGCGGACGTCACCCCCGGTTTGACGAACGGTCCCCTGTCGGGGCTGTCGGTCGCGCCCCTGCACGGCCGGATGAGCGCCGACGACAAGGACGCCACGATGCGTGCCTTCGCGGCCGGTGCCACGGACGTCCTCGTCGCGACGACGGTGATCGAGGTCGGCGTCAATGTGCCGAACGCCACGATGATGGTCATCCTCGACGCCGACCGCTTCGGCGTCTCGCAACTGCATCAGCTGCGCGGCCGGGTCGGCCGAGGCAGTGCGCCCGGTCTGTGCCTGCTGGTGAGCGAGTCCGGCCCGGGCAGCCCGGCGGCCGAGCGCCTCGCGGCCGTGGCGTCGACGACGGACGGTTTCGCGTTGGCGGAGCTCGACCTGGAGCAGCGTCGCGAGGGCGATGTCCTGGGAGCCGCCCAGTCCGGCGCCCGGTCGCATGTGCGATTGTTGTCGCTGCTGCGCGACGCCGATCTGATCGGCGAGGCCCGAGCCGAGGCCGGCGCGCTCATCGCGGCCGACCCGGGCCTGGACCGGCATCCGCTGTTGGCGGAGGCGGTCGCGAGCCTCGTGTCGGACGAACGCGCTGAGTACCTGGAGAAGAGTTGACCCGCATCATCGCCGGAATCCATCGTGGACGGCGAATCGAGACGCCCCCGGGAGATCGGACCCGACCGACGTCGGATCGTGTGCGCGAGTCCCTGTTCGGCTCGTTGCAGGCGATGGTGGATCTCGACGGCGCGGCGGTCCTCGACCTGTACGCGGGTTCGGGGGCGGTCGGACTGGAGGCGGCGTCGCGCGGGGCGTCGCCGGTGGTGTTGATCGAGTCACATGCCAAGACGGTGGGGCTCCTCCGCCGCAACATCGCGACCCTCGGACTCGGCGCCCGGGTCAGCGTGACGGCCGGCGCGATTCCACAGGTGCTGCGGCAGCGACCACCGCGACGGTTCGACGTCGTCTTCGCCGATCCACCGTATGCCCTGGACAACGCCGCTCTCGCGACGACCTTGTCAACCCTTGTGGAGTTCGACTGGCTCGCCGAGGAGGCTGACGTCATCGTCGAACGCGCCACCCGTGGGGGAGCACCCGACTGGCCGGAAGGCATCGAGGGATTGCGCAGTCGCCGGTACGGGGAATCGACTCTTTGGTACGGTCGCGGCTTGTGGACTCAACGCTGAGCCCGGATGGGCCGATCACACTACCCCCCGCCGCCCGTCGTGCCGTTTGTCCCGGGTCGTTCGACCCGGTCACCAACGGGCACGTGGACATCATCGCTCGTGCGGCCCGCATCTATGACGAAGTGTTCGTCGCGGTGTTCGTCAACCCGTCGAAGGCGGGCCTGTTCTCACTGGACGAACGCATGGAGATGCTCGCGGAGGTGACTCCGCAGTGGCCGAACGTCTCCGTCACGTCCTTCCAGGGCCTCGTCGTCGACTTCTGCAAGAGCAACAACGTCGGCGTCATCGTCAAGGGCGTCCGCGCCGTCTCCGACTTCGACTACGAACTTCAGATGGCGCAGATGAACTACGGACTGGCCGGCGTGGAGACCCTTTTCATGCCGACGAACCCCGTTCACTCGTTCCTCTCGTCGAGCCTCGTGAAGGACGTCGCCAAGTGGGGCGGCGATATCACCGGTCACGTGCCCGAACCGGTGGCCGAAAGACTCGTGGCGCGCCTGCGCGAGTCGTGAGGCCGTCCCTACTATTGAACGATGGTGGGACGATCTACGAGTCCCCCGGAGGAATGGAGTAATCGGGTGGGGCCGTTGGACCGCATTGAGGACATGGTCGCCTACGTCGAGGCCGCCAAGGCGATACCGATGTCGCGCAACTGCAAGGTCGACCGGGCCGAGATGATCGGCATGCTGGAGGAACTGCGCGCGGAGCTTCCGAGCGAACTGCGCAAGGCCGACGCGATGCTCGCCGAGCGAGACAAGATCATCGACGCCGGCGAGCGGGAGGCGCAGCGCATCATCGCCGAGGCCGAGTCGGAGCACGCGCGGCTCGTGTCGAGCCATGAGGTGACCGTGTCGGCTGATCACGAGGCGAACCGGATCATCACCGAGGCCCGCAACGAGGCGCAGCGCCTGCGCGACGAGGTCGACGAGTACGTCGACACGACGCTGGCGAACTTCGAGCAGTTCCTGCAGCGCGCCTTGTCGGGGGTCGAACGCGGCCGCGACAAGATGCACGCGCTCCGCGAGATCGGTTCGTTCGCTCCCGCTCGCGAGGAAGAGGACAAGCCCCTCCCCGCCATCTGATGGTCGGGCAGGTCACACGGTGAAAGTCGGCGCCGTGGCCGACGCTTTCGCGGCGGCACCCACGTCGACGCGGCGAGGCCTGTTCGGGTAGTCTCTGACGTCGGCCTATAAGGGCCGAGTACGCGAAGTGATACGGATGAAAACGACACCTCCATTGGACCCCAAGGCGCCCCTGGTCGCCGATACGCGCACCATGTCGCGGGCACCAGGCACCACCAAGGAGTGGTCGGCCGACATCGACGTCACCGACAAACTCGGCTTGGACATGATCGCCATCCCGGCGGGCTCGCAGCTATCGGTGCGGGCGCGTCTGACCTCGGTCTCCGAGGGCATTCTCGTCACCGGCACGGTCTCCGCGCCGGTCGAGGGCGAATGCGCTCGGTGTTTGACCGCGATGGAGGACGCCATCGAGGTCGAGGTGTCGGAGCTGTACGCGTTCGAGGACAGCACGACCGCCGAGACGACCGAGGCCGACGAGGTGATGCGGGTTCAGGGCGACTTGCTCGACCTGGAACCGTTGGTGCGGGACGGTTTGGTGTTCGCGATGCCGACCACCCCGCTGTGCCGACCGGACTGTCGTGGATTGTGCGCGCAGTGTGGTGAACGCCTGGACGATCTGCCCGCCGACCACGGTCATGAGATCATCGATCCGCGCTGGGCGGCGTTGAAGAAGTTTGTGTAAGTAAGACGAGGCCGACGAGGCCGCCCCAGATGGGTGGCCAATCCAGTCGGCCCTGAACTGTTCGGAGTGAAAACGTGGCCGTTCCCAAGCGCCGTATGTCGCGCAGCAACACCCGCAGCCGCCGTGCCAACTGGAAGGCGACGCCGGTGACCGTCTCGGCCTGCCCGCAGTGCCGCTCGCCGAAGCTGCCGCACGCCGCCTGTGGCGTTTGCGGTACGTACAAGGGCCGTCAGATCCTCGACGTCTGAGTTCGTCGGCCGGTTTCGTCATGGCTAACGACCGACGTGCGGCGGAGGACCTGCCCGCCATGAACGACAGCGTCGCGCATTTCGACGCGGCGATCGGTGTGGAGCTAGACGCGGATCTTCTGCGTCTAGCCCTGACCCACCGTTCATTCGCCTATGAACGTGGTGGGCTGCCCACCAACGAGCGTCTCGAATTCCTTGGCGACTCGGTGCTGGGCCTGGTCGTCACGTCGACGCTGTATCGCAGCTACCCGGATCTTCCGGAAGGCCAGCTCGCCCGCCTGCGGGCCAGCGTGGTCAACATGCGCGCGCTCGCCGGCGTCGCCCGTGGTCTCGGTTCCGGCGGTGTCGGCCCGCACTTGCTGCTGGGCAAGGGCGAGGAGACGTCGGGGGGCCGCGACAAGAACAGCATCCTCGCGGATTCGGTGGAGGCGCTGTTGGGCGCGGTGTACCTCCAGGAGGGCATCGACACGGCGTCCCGGGTGGTGCACCAGTTGTTCGATCCGTTGCTGGACGTCGCGGCGCGCCGTGGTGCCGGCCTGGATTGGAAGACGAGCCTTCAGGAGCTGACGTCCGGAGCGGGCCTCGGTGTTCCGGACTACCGGATCTCCGAGAAGGGCCCGGACCACGCGAAGCGATTCACCGCGTGGGCGGTCGTCGCCGGTGAGGAGTTCGGCGAAGGCGTGGGCGGCAGCAAGAAGGAAGCCGAGCAGATCGCCGCTGAGGCGGCGTGGCGCCAGATCAGCGACCGGATCGAAGCGAAGAAACAGAAGTGACGTCCCACCGGCCCCGTTTCGGGGCCGGTGTGGTTTTGACGGCGGTGTCCTCACCGCCGTTTTTGTTGCGCTGGAACGAATCCGGGCATGATGCCCAATTCGGTGGGACCACGCCTTGATCGTTTCGATGCGAAAACGACATTCCAGGCTTAACACGAAATTCACACATGTCTAAGTATGGTGATCATTCCGGATGGTCGACGCCTTCTCCGCTGGTCGAATCGCATTGGTCGAGGTCAGCGGCCGCCGGCCCCGAGCGACCCTCGGGGTGATGTCCTCGATTTAGGAGCTTTCGTGCCTGACATGTCGATTTCCCGACGGGGGCTGATGCGTGGCGGCATCGTCGTCTCGGCCGCAGCCGCCGGTGCCACCGTTATCGGCACCACCACCGCCGCCCTGGCCGCGGCTCCGGAACCGTCCCTTCACAGCACCGCTCAGTGGGGCGCGCGCCCGCCGTCGGAGCCGCTGACCACCGTTCCGAACCGCCCCTCCTACATCGTCGTGCACCACACCGCGACGTCCAACGACGTGGCCAACACCCAGGCCCAGGCGTACACCCTGGCGCGCAACGTTCAGAGCTGGCACATGAGCCAGGGCTGGGGCGACTCCGGTCAGCAGTTCACCATCAGTCGTGGTGGGTACATCATGGAGGGACGCCACGGCAGCATCTCGAAGCTGCGCGGTGGGACGACCTTCATCCGAGGCATTCACGCGGGCGCGCCTGCCAACGGCGAGTCCATCGGGATCGAGAACGAGGGCCTGTACACAGGCGTTCAGCCGCCGGGCGCCCTGTACGACTCGCTGCTGAACCTGTGCGCGCACCTGTGTTCGCAGTACGGGATCGCGGCCTCGAAGATATTCGGGCACCGCGACTTCATGGCGACGCAGTGCCCCGGCGACAAGCTCTACGCGATGCTACCGCAGTTGCGCGCCGACGTCGCCGAGAAGCTCGGCCAGCAGCCGCCCCCGCCCACCTGGCCGACAGTGAAGAAGGGTGCCAGCGGCGAGCGCGTCCGGTCCATCCAGTACCTGCTCCGCCAGGCCGGCGACACCACCGCCGTGGACGGGGCCTTCGGTCCCGGCACCGAAACGGACGTCCGCGAGTTCCAGACGGCCAAGGGGCTCACCGTCGACGGCGTGGTCGGCCCGCAGACGTGGGCGCGCCTGGTCGTCGTCTCGAAGCAGGGCGCCTCGGGTGAAGCCGTCAAGGCGATCCAGCGGCAGCTCAACAACAACCATGGCATCAGCACCACGGTCGACGGCGCGTTCGGTCCCGGGACCACGACGAGTGTTCGGACCTTCCAGACTCGACGGTCGCTCGTCGTCGACGGTGTGGTCGGCCCGATAACGTGGCAGGCTCTCGTCGGATAGCGTTCGCCGTCACGATGGCCGCGTCGCTCCAAACAGGAGCGACGCGGCCATCGTTCGTCTCAGGTCCGGGGCCGCCGCTGGCGGCGCGGACACCCAACTGTCGGCCGGCGAGAGATCGACTACTTCGGATGTTCAATCTCGATGTGGTGGTCGACCACGTATGAGGTCGACCACCATCACGATCAGGCTCGTGATCACCCCCGCGCCGAGCGAAACAAGGGTCGGCAAAATCATGATCCACTCGGGTAGGGGCAGATCCATGGGCCCGTCGAGTCTCCTGAACCACATGAATGTGAGGACGTAGAAGCCGACCGCTACTGCAAAGAACGCGCCGAAAACGTATAGGCCGCGCTTGATAGCGACACGAAGGCGTGAGGTCGCACCGCCGCTCAGCGAACTGTTTCCAGCCTTCGGAACGCCAGCTCGTCTCACCATGCCTTCAGCCTAGTTACCTGCGCGCGTCCGTCGAGGCGCTGGACGCGGTGATCGACGCGAGCCCCGCAGCTTCGCACTCCTAGCCCACGGACTTGACTCTCACACCGGCGTGAGGCTCTAGCGTCAGAGGCATGAGCAAGAGAATCGCCTACTACGCGTACGGCACCCCTGAAGTCCTGCGCATCGAGGACGAGCGGGTCGGGGAACCAGGGCCCGGCCAGCACACCCCGACGACGAGCTCGAACAGACCGTGGCGATCGCCGCATGGGGCGCGCTCACCGCCCGCATCGGCGAGACGTTCCCGCTCGACCGGACGGCCGACGCGCTCTGGCTCAGCATGACCGAGCACCCTGTCGGGAAGATCCTGCTGCGGCCGTGAGAGCCCTGATGGCTACAAGGAGCGCTTGCGCTGGCAGCGCGGACACCCGAACGACGACCTGTTCATGAACTGTTCCCTCACGATCGCCGTGCCGCAACGCGAGCACGCCTGCCCCTCCCGCCCGTACGCGGCCAGTGAACGATCGAAGTAGCCGGACTCGCCGTTGACGTTGACGTACAAGGCGTCGAAGGACGTCCCGCCCGCTCGCAGCGCGTCGTCGAAGACGTCTCGAACGTGTCCGATGAGTTCCAACGCCCGCTTCATCGTCAACCGCCGCGTCGGGCGACTCCAATGTAGGCGGGATCGCCACAGCGCCTCGTCGGCGTAGATGTTGCCGACCCCCGAGATCAGGGTCTGGTCCAAGAGCGCCCGTTTCACCTCCGTGTCGCGTGCGCGCATCGCCTTCGCGGCCGTCGTCGCGTCGAACTTCGCGTCGTACGGGTCCAGTCCGATGTGCGCGATCTCGGCGGGCAACTCGGCGCCCTTCGGGCTGATGAGCATCTCGCCGAAGGTGCGCTGGTCGACGAACCGCAGCTCGTGGCCCTGTCCGCGCAGCCTCAACCGAATGCGGAGATGCTTCTCGTCGGGGGCGTCCGCCGGTTGGACGAGCAGCTGGCCCGACATGCCGAGGTGGCAGATCAGCGCGTCCTCGGAATCCAATGGCAGCCACAGGTACTTGCCACGCCGGCTCGCGCCGGTCACGGTGACGCCGGACAGCGCGGCGGCGAAATGATCGGGACCGGGAAGATGACGCCGGATGGCGCGGGGGTGAAGCACCTCGACCGCGTCGATGACGCGATCGGTCACCCAATCGGCGACACCGCGCCGGACCGTCTCGACCTCGGGGAGCTCAGGCATGCGTCGACGGTACTGCGCCGCCGAAGCGACAGCGCCGGGCCGTCACCCGCTCAGGCGCGTCCGAACATCTGTGTCCAGTACAACGTGCCATCGCCCGCCTCCGCGACACCGAGCCCGACCGCGCGGGCGTCACAGTTGAGGATGTTCGCGCGGTGGCCGGGCGAGTTCATCCACCCCTCGACGACGGCGGCCGCGGTCGGATAACCGGCGGCGATGTTCTCGCTCATGGCGTCGTCGTATCCGGCGGCCGAAGCGCGGTCGGTGAACGTCCGGCCGTCCTGAGAGGTGTGATCGAAGTAGTCGTTAGTCGCCATATCGGACGAATGTCCGGTCGCAGCCGTCGCGAGTTCCTCGTTCGCCTTCACCGCAGGGCATCCGGCGGCCTCGCGCTCGGCGTTGGTGAGATCGACGACCTCCGCCGCCAGAGCCGCGTGGGGGTCATCCGGTTCCGGTTGCGGTTCGGGGTCGTCCGACTCGTCGGTGTCGTCGGAATCACCGTCGTCAGGAGACGGCTCGGCGGACTGTGTGACGAGACCCGCATCGTCGGCCTCCGAGGTCGCGGCGATCAACTGATCGCCGCCAGCGGGACCATCGTCCTCACCGGCGAAGGTGGCAAGCGCCGCACCGGTTCCGACGCCTATGACGGCGCCCGCTCCGAGCGCGATCGCGAGCATGAAACGGAGCCCGGGCGCGGCACGGTGCCCGCCGACACCGCGGCGACGTGTCGCACGCGCTTCGCCAGTCTCACGAGTCAATTGATGCCCTTGCATGTCTATGGAAGAATAGCCGTAGCTATCCGCCTCGGCGTTTCTCGGTGTTAGGCTCGAAGAGAAGTTGAGCACATTGCCGCCACTCACGTGGGATTTCACCGGGTAGCCGCACTCCGCGGCCGAATTCTGTGGAATGCTTGACGACGCGAGGCAGGAAAGCGGAGGATGAACGATGTCGCACTAAGGGGCATCGGAATCTGCCGAGCAACATAGCCCAGGGTCATTACCCGGTGAGGCGAATACACACAAACTACATGCGAAGCCACGAAGGAACGCCTCCAGCGTTTCCTGAAGCTACGCGCTCGCAAGGAGAAACCATGGCGAAGGCCCTATTCGGCCACGTTGGGCAGACACCGGATCGCCGGATGCTCGATGAGGTCACCAAACTGCGTGCCAGGGTACGAAGCCTCGAATTCGAGGTCACCCGGCTGCGAGCCGACAACGATCGTCTCAACGCCGAGCAGGCTGCGTCCGAGGAGTTCAACCGGCTATCCGAGCCGGCGCTGACCTGAGTATCCGACATCGCTAAACCGCGCGCCGACCGAATGTCGGCGCGCATTGTTGTGTCCCGCCTTTCATGTCCCCGCATCACATCCGAGTGGTACGGCGGCATCGAGCGGGTGATCCCGGGCGTCGGCGGGTCGGCGCAAAGCCGGTTTTCCCACGTCGCGCGGTAGTCTGCTGCTGACCTCTTTCGACCCACTGGTCACGACTACGGGGAGCACGTGTGCATCTGAAAAGCCTGACGCTGAAGGGCTTCAAGTCCTTCGCCTCGGCGACCACGCTGCGTTTCGAACCGGGCATCACCTGTGTGGTGGGGCCGAACGGTTCAGGAAAGTCCAACGTGGTGGACGCGATCGCGTGGGTCCTCGGTGAACAGGGTGCCAAGGCACTGCGTGGCGGGAAGATGGAGGACGTCATCTTCGCGGGCACCACGGGTCGCGCTCCGCTGGGTCGCGCCGAGGTCACGCTCACGATCGACAACGCCGACGGCGCGCTCCCCATCGACTACTCCGAAGTGTCGATCACCCGTCGCATGTTCCGGTCCGGAGAGGGCGAGTACGAGATCAACGGCGACCGCTGTCGTTTGCTGGACGTCCAGGAACTGTTGTCGGACTCCGGTATCGGCCGTGAGATGCACGTACTCGTCGGTCAGGGCAAGCTCGACTCCTATCTGCACGCTCGTCCCGAGGATCGCCGCGCGTTCATCGAGGAGGCCGCGGGGGTTCTCAAACACCGCAAGCGCAAGGAGAAGGCGCTGCGCAAACTGGACGCGATGGAGGGCAACCTCACGCGTCTCAACGACCTGACCGGTGAACTGCGTCGTCAACTGAAGCCCCTCGGTCGACAGGCCGATCTCGCCCGCCGCGCCGCCGGGATCCAGGCGGACCTGCGCGACGCGCGGTTGCGCCTGCTCGCCGACGATCTGGCCCAGCTCCGGCACACCCTGCAGCGCGAACTCGCCGACGAGAACGCGATCCGCACCCGCCGTGAGCAGACCGAAGCCGAACACCAGAGCGTCGAAGCGCAGCTGGCCACATTGGAAGAGGAACTGGCCGCCGACGCGCCCGCGTTGTCGCGAGCGCAGGAGACCTGGTACCGCCTCTCCGCCCTCCAGGAGCGCCTGCGCTCCACCGGACAGCTGGCCGCCGAACGCGCCCGATACCTCGGCGAAGAGTCCGAAGAGGAACGGTCGGGGCGCGATCCCGAACAGCTCGAGGCCGAGGCGATCCGCGTTCGCGAGCAGGAGACCGAACTGCGCGAGGCGCTCGCCGCCGACGCCGAGCGGCTCGCGGTCGCCGTGGAACACCGTCAGGAGACCGAGCAGGCTCTGAGCGAAGCCGAGTCCGAGCTCGTGGCAGCCGTCCGGGCCGTCGCGGCCCGTCGTGAAGGGCTCGCGAAACTCACCGGCGAGGTCACCGCACTGCGCACCCGATCGCAGGCCGCCGCCGACGAGATCGCCCGGATCGGCACCGCTCTCACCGAGGCGAACGACCGCGCCGAGGCGGCTCAGGAGGCGCTCGCCGTCGCTCAGGCCGACGACGACGAAGCCGGTGCCGGTGATGCCGAACTCGACGCGCGTGTCGACGCCGCCCGCGCCGTCCTCGCCGCCGCGAAGGCTCGCGTCGGCGAGCTCGTCGCCGCCGAACGGGCCGCGCACACCGAAGCGACACAGTGGAAGGCCCGCGAGGAGGCCCTCTCGATCGGCCTGCGCCGCAAGGACGGCGCGGGAGCGCTCCTGGCGAGAGCGGATCAGATCCCAGGTTTGCTGGGCAGCGTAGCTGCGGTGTTGACCGTGGAGCCCGGCTTCGAGGCCGCGCTCGCGGCGGCGCTCGGGCGCCTCGCGGACGCCGTCGCCGTATCCGATGTCGATGACGCGGCGGCGGCGCTGCGACTGCTCAAATCCGACGACGCCGGCCAGGCGAGCCTGCTGATCGCGACGGGAGACGTCGCCGACGTCGTCGACGTCGCGGGGTTGCCGCCCGGCGCGAGGGTCGCCGTCGACCTCGTCAAAGCGCCGGGAGACCTCGGCAACAGTCTCTCTCGGGTCCTCGCCGGGGTTGTCGTGGTCGACGACCTTCCCGCCGCGCGCTCGCTGCTCGCGTCCCGTCCACAATTGACGGCCGTGACGAGGGAGGGGGACGTGCTCGGAGCGGCGTGGGCCAGTGGTGGCTCGGCGTCCCAACAGAGTTACCTCGAAGTGCAGGCCGCTGTTGACGAGGCGCGGGATCGCCGTGCGGAGACGGTCGCCCGCGTCGAAGCCCTTCAGGAGCAACTGGAGGCCGCGCGGGATGAGGAGACCGGTCGCGCCACCGAACTGTCGGCCCTGGAATCGACCCGCAAGGACGCCGAACGGCAACGCAACACCGCCGCCCGTCGACTCGCCGAACTCGGTGCCGCCGCTCGCTCCGCCATCGCGGAGGTCGCGAGGCACCGCCAGGCGTCGGAGAAGGCCGAAGGAGCGAGGGACCGCGACCTCGCGGGGCTCGCGGAACTGGAGGAACGGCTTCGGCTCGCCGAGGCCGCGCCGGTCGATGACGAGCCGTCGACCACCGAACGCGACACGCTGTCGATGGCGTTGCAGCAGGCCAGGCAGAACGAGATGGAGACCCGGCTGGCGGTTCGCACCGCCGAGGAACGCGTCTCGGCGTTGTCCGGCCGGGCCGAGGCCCTCATGCGTCAGGCCGCGAGCGAGCGTCAGGCCCGCCAGCGTGCCGCGCTGCGCAAAGCCGCTCGCAGACGGGGCGCGGCGATCGCGCAGGCGGTCGCCGCCGGGGTGGAGACGACCCTCGCCGCGATCGCCGATTCGTTGACGCTTGCCGCCGTCGAACGGGATGAGGCACAGCAGGCGAAGAACGCGCGCGAAGCCGCCGTCACACACGTGCGCAAACGGGTCCGCGAACTCGCGTCCGAACTGGAGCGACTGACGAGCGCGGTGCACCGCGACGAGGTGGCGCGAGCGGAACAGCGCCTTCGGATCGAGCAGTTGGAGGCGCGGGCCGCCGAGGAGTTCGGCATCGACGTCGACACCTTGATCGCCGAGTACGGTCCCGACCAGCCGGTGCCCCCGACCGCGGTGGAACTGGCGCAGGCCGAGGCCGACGGCGAGCCCGATCCGTCGCCGAGTCCGTTCGACCGGGCCGCGCAGGAGAAGCGCGCCGCGCGGGGCGAGCGCGAGCTGAAACTGCTCGGCAAGGTCAATCCCTTGGCGCTGGAGGAGTTCGCGGCGTTGGAGGAGCGGTACAAGTTCCTCGCCGAACAGCTCGACGATCTACAACAGACCCGCAAGGACCTGATGACGGTCGTCAAGGACGTCGATGACCGCATCCTCAAGGTGTTCACCGACGCCTACTACGACACGGCGATCGAGTTCGAGAAGGTCTTCTCGATCGTGTTCCCGGGAGGCGAGGGCCGTCTCGTCCTGACGAACCCCGACGACATGCTCACCACCGGCATCGAGGTCGAGGCCCGCCCGCCGGGCAAGAAGGTCAAGCGTCTGTCCCTGTTGTCCGGTGGCGAGCGCTCACTCACGGCGTTGGCGCTGCTGTGCGCGATCTTCAAGGCGCGTCCGAGCCCGTTCTACCTGATGGACGAGGTGGAGGCCGCGCTCGACGACGTGAACCTCGGGCGCCTGTTGACCCTGTTGAAGGAGCTTCGGGACACGTCGCAGCTGCTCGTCATCACGCACCAGAAGCGCACCATGGAGATCGCCGACGCCCTGTACGGCGTGACGATGCGTACCGGTGTCACTCAGGTGATCAGCCAGCGGCTCGGGGAGCGCGAGGAGTAGACCGCCTGCGCTCGGAGCCGGACGCTCGGGTGCTCGACCGACGTCGGCTCGTCGCGGGTCCACGCTGACCGCTCATGCCCGCTCGGGCCACGTCGCCGATGAGGCGGCGGCACTGATCAGTACAGTGGGTGACCGCGATCGTCGCGGCGAGAAAGGGACATAAGGCATGGATCTGTGGTGGGTTTGGCTGCTCATCGGGCTGGCGGTCATCATCGCCGCCGCGGTGACGATCGTCGTGGTCAAGCGGGGTGCCGCACCTCCCGAGGTGACACCCCCGCCCGTCGAGGAGCCTTCGGCTCCGCCGCGTCCGCCCGCCGTGACGACTCCGGCCGAACCCGAGGCGGTCACCCCGGAGGCGCCGACCGTCGAGCCGGAACCGGCGGTCGAGGTTCCGGAGCCGACGGCCGGTCGCCTGGTGCGGTTGCGGACCCGGTTGTCGCGGTCGCAGAACGCCATCGGGCGCGGTCTGCTGACGTTGCTGTCGCGGGATCGGCTGGACGAGGACGCGTGGGAGGAGATCGAGGACACGCTGCTGTCCGCCGACGTCGGTCTCGAGGCGACCGGTCAGATCGTCGACCGCCTGCGGGAGCGCACCAAGGTCTTGGGCACCCGCACCCCCACCGAACTGCGCGCGCTGCTCGCGGAGGAACTGACGGCGGCACTGACCGTCGATTCCAGCCGTGAACTGGCCACCTCGGCGTCCCCCGACCGCCCGACGGTCATCCTCGTCGTGGGCGTCAACGGCGCCGGGAAGACGACGACCTGCGGCAAGATCGCGCGTGTGCTCGTCGCCGACGGCCGTCCGGTGCTCCTGGGCGCGGCCGATACGTTCCGTGCCGCCGCGGCCGATCAGTTGGAGACGTGGGCGGGCCGGGTCGGGTCGTCGGTCGTTCGCGGTCCGGAGGGAGCGGACCCCGCCAGCGTCGCCTTCGACGCCGTCAAGCAGGGCATCGAACAGGGTGTGGACACCGTCCTCGTCGACACGGCCGGGCGGTTGCAGAACAAGTCCGGTCTGATGGACGAACTCGGCAAGGTCAAGCGCGTCATCGAGAAGCACGGCCCGGTCGATGAGACACTGCTCGTCCTCGACGCCACGACGGGTCAGAACGGTCTCGAGCAGGCGCGGGTGTTCACCGAGGTCGTGCAGGTGTCCGGCGTCGTTCTGACTAAATTGGACGGTACGGCCAAGGGTGGCATCGTGATCGCGGTCCAACGACGGTTGAACGTGCCGGTTAAGCTCATCGGACTGGGCGAAGGCCCAGACGACCTCGCGCCATTTGACGTGGCACAGTTTGTCGACGCGTTGCTGGACGATGGTGACGCGACCTCCCCCGATACTGTGCGGCGACAGTCAGTGGCCTAGATACCTGGCAGGTTGGCGGTGACGGATCAAGAGGTTCCGCTGCATGGCGGAAACACGAGCACTGTGGTGCGGTTGGGCGACACGGTGCGTCGCAACACCGGACCGTGGACTCCGGCGGTGCACGCGTTGCTGCGGCACCTGGAAGCCGCGGGTTTCACCGGGTCGCCACGTGCGCTCGGCGTCGATGAGCAGGGCCGTGAGGTCCTGTCATACCTGGAGGGCGAATGCGGAAAGTATCCACTGGCTCCCCATTGGACGACCGATGAGGCGTTGAACACCGTCGCGACCATGCTGCGGATGTACCACGATTCGCAGTACGGTTTTCGGACGCCGCCCGGCGCGGTTTGGCGGTCGTTCGGGCCGCCGCCGCCGGACACCGAGGTGGTGTGTCACCACGACGCCGCCCCGCACAACGTCATCTGGCGTCCGGACGGAACACTCGCGCTCATCGATTTCGATTTGGCCTCACCGGGTGCCCGGATCTACGACGTCGCCTACGCGGCGTGGACCTGGGTGCCGCTGTTCTCGGATCGTGATTCGTACACGCTCGGCTGGAAGCACCCTGATCGGCCGCGTCGACTTCGATTGTTCGCCGACGCCTACGGTCTGTCGCCGAGGGATCGGGCGCGTTTCATCCGGGTGATCCGCAAGCGCATCGTCGACCACGTCGAGGGCATTCGCCGGATGGCCGCACAGGGCGATCCCGCCTTCGTCCGCATCGTCCGTAAGGGGCATCTGCGGAGACCGATGCGGGATCTCAAGATCCTCGATCACGAACGGTACATTTTGGACCACGCGTTGACGGATCCGAACGTTCGAATGTGACGGCTCAGCCGCTAGTCGGTTGAGGCGGGTTCCGGTGACGGAACTCGTCGCCTCCGGCGCGACCGGGGCACGATGTGGCTTCTGTCCCATCGGGCACTGTTCTTCGGGAGGTGTTCGGGGAGTGTCGAACGCGGTCGGTGGCGTCTCGGTTCCCGTTCTCGCCCGCGGCTGCGGTTGATCTCGTCCGACGACCGCCGGGTTCGATCTCCGACCTGCCGTCGTCCCCACGATCGGGCGAGACGAAGTCCAGCACCTCAGTGTCGCGGCGACCGAGCTGATACGACACGCCACGAACGAAACCTCGGCCCGAACCGCTCTCAGCCGGTGAACGCCGACCGGACGCCCAGCCCGATCAGGAGGAGTCCACCCGTGCGGCGAATGACGGTCGTGGTGGATCGCAGCCGTTGCGAGCGCTTCGTCGATCGGACGACGAACGCCCACAACGACAGCCACGGCAACAGCATGACGATGTGGATGGTGGCGAGGGTGAACGCCGCGACCGTCACCGAGTCGCCCGGACGCAGGAACTGCACCGGCAGCGTCAGATAGACCAGTGCCGCCTTCGGGTTGACGATGTTGCCGACGAACGCCTGCGCCAGGGCCCGCCCGGGCGTCCCGTCCGTCCGATCGGTGCTCGGCGCCTTCGCTCCCGTGACGAGCAGGTGCACGCCGAGTCCGACGAGGTACGCCGCGCCGACGACCTTGACGACCGTCAGGGCGGTAGCCGACGCCATGACGAGCGCGGACAGCCCGAGCGCGGCGAACGACGCGTGCAGGTACAGGCCGACGCTGGTACCGAGCATGACGGACGCGATGTCGCGCCACCCGCCCGTCGCCGCGTGCTGTGCGACGAGGATCGCGCTCGTCCCAGGGGCGAGGACGATGGGGATCAACGCCACGGTCAATCCCACGACGAGTTGCCACGACATGACGAGTCCTCTGTGTCTGGTGTATGTGGTCGACGCGGCGATCGCCCCCGCGCGGACGTGCCACGATACTCCGCGGTGAGCCGAAGGGAGGCAGATCCGGACGGTCCGTGGCGGACGGCGCAACGGACGGCGTGGTCTCGTTGCGCGAGTGGAGAACGCGCCCCCGGTCACCAGGTGGGGCGGACCCGACCGGGCGGGACGACCCGCGCGAGATCGTCTCTCATGCGGCGCACGGCGTCGGGTCCGAGCGTCTCCGTCCAACCCGAGATGACCTCGGTGGCGGCGATGTCCGCGGCCCGGGTCGCCGACTCGCCGCGAGGGGTCAACGTGACGACGCGCGACCGGGCGTCGCTCGGGTTCGGGACCTTGACGACGTATCCCTTGGCGACGAGCTCGTCGACGAGTTGACTGGCGGCCTGCTTCGTCACTCCGAGATGCGTCGCGATCTGTCCGATCGTCGCTCCCGCCCCGGCGACGCGGGTGAACACGAACCCGTGTGTGGGGCGGATGTCCGGGAAGACGTGCGACATGCGCGCGTCGATCTCGGCGACGAGGGAGTTCGCGGCGGACAGGACCAACGCGACGAGGGACAGGCCGACAGTGCTCATCGCGTCATTGTCACATCGGCGGGCGGCCGCGCGGCCCGCCGATGCGGAATGTCCATTTCAGACGAAGAGCTGGCGGCGATCTCGCGCCGTCGGCGTAGACGGCTCCTGATCGGTCTCGTCGTCCCCGGTGTCGGGGCTGGGCGTCGGCTCGGTCGGGTCGACGCCGCCGTCGCCGCAGTCGTTCAGATCGTCGACGAGCAGGACGACGATCGTGACCATCGAGCCTTCGTCGACCACCGTCTCGGCTTCGGGGGACTGGTCGTGCACAGGGCATTCCAGCTCCCCGTATCCCGACCACGTCACCGTCACACCGAAGCCCAACGGCACCAGCTCATTGCGGGCGTCCCGACGCTCCATGCCGAGCACGTTCGGTACCGGAACCTGGTCCGGTGGTTTCGGGCTCGGTTTCACCGTCGGCTTGGCGGACGGTTTGGGGGTCGAGGACGGCGACTGCGTCATCGGTAGCGACGACGGCGACGAGGACGGGTCCTTCGGCGAAGCCGAGGCGGAATCGTCCGAGACGCTCGCGTCGACACCATTGGCGGCGTTGACATGACCGTTGTCAGCGCCGGTGGGCGCGAAGTCCCAGGGCCAGAACGCCACACCCGCGGCGATGACACCGAGCGCGATCGCGGCGACCGCCACTAGGAGCAGCCCGCTGAGGGAGCGGATCTCGGCGGGCGGTTCCGTCTCCTCGTCTCGGGTGTTCTTCGTGCCGTTCGTCTTGGTGGGCACCGGTTTCCGGGGGACCGCCACCATGACCGGTTCGATCGGGTCGGCGGCGGTCGTGGCGGTCTTCGTGGGGGTCTTCGCCGGGTTCGAGGCGCTGGACGTCAGCAGCGAGCCGAGTACCGCGCTCGCGTAATCGATCTGGACGCATTCGGCGGCGAGCAACTCCGCGTTCGCGAACCGCTTCGTCGGCTCCGGGTCGAGGGTGCGGGTCAGCAGTTCCACGACGGCGCTCGACGTCCCGTCGGGCAGCAGCGCGAGCCGCGCGCCGTCGGGACCGGGGGACTGACCGGTCAGACATTCGTAGGCGATCGCCCCGAGCGAGTACACGTCGCTCGCGGGCGTCAACGGCATCGACTGCCGTTGTTCGGGGGACTGGTAGGCGAGTGGGCCCACGGCGCCCGCGACGGTGCCGAAGTCGACGACGACGACCGTGTCGTCGTCCCCGACGAGGATGTTCTGCGGCTTGAGATTGCCGTGGACGACGCCCGCGTCGTGCGCGGCGTTGACCGCCTGGGCGGCGGCGGCGATGATCGGCAGGACTCGATGGGCGTCGAGCGGTCGCCGCGCGACCATCGCGGACAGTGGGCGAGCGGCGAGGTACTCGGTGACGATGTAGCTGATCGACGTTCCGTCGGGCAGCGTTTCCTCGTTGCTGTCGAACAGTTGGCAGATACCGGGGTGTTGCAGGGGCGACGCCGCCAGCGCGTTGTTGCGGAAGAGGCGGCGCAGCGCGGGCTCGGAGCCGAGAAGCTCCTGCAGCACCTTGACGGTGACCTCGCGCTCCAGCAATTCGTCGAACGCTCGCCACACGACGCCGGTGGGGCCGGAACCGATGAGGTGGTCGAGCCGGTATCTATTGCCCACAATGGTGCCGGGCTTCATTGTTCTCCTGGAGGGGCATGGGCTTCGGACGGGAGTGTGGCAACAGTGTGCCCTATGGGGTTCGTATCTCACCAGGCGGTTCACGCGCATTTAACAGAAATAGACACAGCGGAAACGAGTGAGTGCGGAAGGTGAAACAGGGCCCCGTCAGGCTGACTGCTACCGGGACGCGACGGCGTCCATCGGGTGTTCCGCCCCGCACGTCGGCGCCGCAACGCGGCCGCGCCGAATCGGCGGGTCGCTCTCGCACATTACAAAGGAGGCGGCATGTCCGTCGACACTGGAAACACCGCGTGGGTGTTGGTATCGGCCGCGATGGTCATGTTGATGACGCCCGGCCTGGCGTTGTTCTACGGTGGACTGACGCGGGTCACGAGCGTCGTCAACATGATGATGAAGAGTCTCGCAGCGCTCGCCATCGTCAGTGTCCTATGGGTACTGTACGGCTACAGCCTCGCTTTCGACGCGGGCAACGCGGTTCTCGGCGGCTTCTCCGAACTCGGTCTGCGTGGGTTGCTCGACACGGTCAACGACGCCGGGCTGCCGGATCTCGCCTTCGTGGGCTTCCAGCTCATGTTCGCCATCATCACGGTCGCCCTCATCTCGGGGGCGGTCGCCGACCGGATGCGCTTCGCCGCGTGGGTCGTGTTCACGATCGTCTGGACGTCCATCGTGTACTTTCCGGTCGCGCACTGGGTGTGGGGAGGCGGTTTCCTCGGGGCGGACGGGCTCGGCGCTCTCGACTTCGCGGGCGGCACCGCCGTCCACATCAACGCGGGTGCCGCCGCTCTGGCGCTCGTCCTCGTGCTCGGCAAGCGTCTTGGTTGGCCGGGGAAGCTCAGCGCGGCGCCGCACAACGTTCCGCTCGTGCTGCTCGGGACCGGTCTGCTGTGGTTCGGCTGGTTCGGCTTCAACGCCGGGTCCGAGCTGGCCGCCGACGGAATCGCCGCCGTCTCGCTCATCAACACCCAGGTCGCGACCGCGGCGGCGATCATCGGGTGGCTCGTCGTTGAGCGGTTGCGCGGCACCAAGCCGTCCGTTCTCGGGGCGTGTTCGGGCGCTGTGGCCGGTCTCGTCGCGATCACCCCGGCCTGTGCCTTCGTCGAACCGTTGGGGGCGTTGGCACTCGGGGTCGTCGCCGGCGCGGTCTGCCCGTTGGCGGTGGCGTTGAAGCACCGGCTCGGTTACGACGACTCGCTCGACGTCGTCGGCATTCACCTCGTCGCCGGCGTCATCGGTTCGCTGCTCATCGGCGTGCTGGCGGTGCCGACGCTCGCCGACGAGGCGGGTCTGGCGTACGGCGGAGGCTTCGGGCTGCTCGGCGTGCAGGCCGTCGCGGTCGCCGTCGTCGGCGGCTATTCGTTCCTGGTAGCCGGTGTCATCGCGATCGCCCTGAAGTACACGGTCGGTCTGCGGGTCGCTCCGGAGGTGGAGCGCGTGGGCATCGACTCGACGGAGCACGCGGAGAGCGCCTACGTCTTGGCGCCCGACACTGCCGAGGCGTTCACCGATGACGCGGGGTCGCGGGACCGCGACGAGGAACTGACCCTGACCGGCGGCTGACGGCTTCACTCGCGGCGAAAGCGCGGGGCGCGGACGGACTTCGGGTGTGGGCAAGGCACCCGCCGTACGGGCCCCGCGCGGCCGCGCGTGCGGCGCGTCGGCGCCGTCTCGCGGTGCGGTCACTTGTGGCAGTTAAGCTCAGTAGGTGCCCCGCGCGGGTTGACCTGTCATTTGCTTGCTGAAGGATGATCCATTCGTGTTTGATTCGCTGTCAGAGCGCCTTTCCGGAATCTTCGACGCGCTGCGAGGCAAAGGCCGCCTGACGGATGCGGACATCGACGCCACCGCCCGGCAGATCCGGTTGGCCCTGCTTGAGGCCGACGTCGCGCTGCCGGTGGTGAAGACGTTCATCGGCAACATCAAGGAGCGCTGCCGGGGCATCGAGGTCTCGAAAGCGCTCAACCCGGCCCAGCAGGTCATCAAGATCGTCAACGAGGAACTGATCGCGATCCTCGGCGGTGAGTCGCGGCGCCTCCAGTTCGCGAAGAACCCGCCGACGGTGATCATGCTCGCCGGTCTTCAGGGCGCCGGTAAGACGACGCTCGCGGGCAAGCTGGCGTTGTGGCTGAAGAGCCAGAAGCACGAGCCGCTGCTCGTCGCCGCCGACTTGCAGCGTCCGAACGCCGTGCAGCAGTTGCAGGTTCTCGGTCAACGCGCCGGTGTCGAGGTGTACGCGCCCGAGCCGGGCAGCGGAGTGGGCGACCCGGTGCAGGTGGCGCGCGACTCGATCGCGCACGCGAAGCGGCACGCTCGCGACATCGTGATCATCGACACCGCCGGTCGTCTCGGCATCGACCAGGAGATGATGGCGCAGGCCGCGGCGATCCGCGACGCGACGAACCCAGACGAGATCCTCTTCGTCATCGACGCGATGATCGGTCAGGACGCGGTGACGACGGCCGAGTCGTTCCGCGACGGCGTCGGCGTGACCGGTGTCGTTCTGTCCAAACTCGATGGTGACGCTCGCGGTGGTGCCGCGTTGTCGGTCCGTCAGGTGACGGGACAGCCGATCCTGTTCGCGTCCGTCGGCGAGAAGCTCGAGGACTTCGACGTCTTCCACCCCGACCGGATGGCCTCGCGCATCCTCGGCATGGGTGACGTGCTGACGCTCATCGAACAGGCCGAGCAGGTCTTCGAGGAGGACCAGAAGCAACGGATGACGGACAAGCTGCTCGGCGGCGAGTCCTTCACCCTGGAAGACTTCCTGGAGCAGCTGCAGGCCATCCGAAAGATGGGCCCGATCGCGAACCTGCTCGGCATGATGCCCGGCATGAGCCAGATGAAGGACCAGATCGCGCAGGTCGACGACAAGCAGCTCGACCAGGTCGCCGCGATCATCCGTTCGATGACGCCGCAGGAGCGCTCCGACCCGAAGATCATCAAGGGTTCTCGACGTATCCGTATCGCCAACGGCTCCGGAACGACCGTCAACGACGTCAATCAACTGCTGACCCGGTTCACCGATGCGCAGAAGATGATGAAGCAGATGGGCGGCATGATGGGGCTGCCCGGCGGGCGCCGCAAGGCCACGAAGTCGCCGAACATCAAGCGCAAGAACAAGAAGGGCAAGGTCGTCACGCGTAAGGCGCGCGGCGGCGGCGGAGGCGGCGGCATGCCGGGCGGGTTCCCCGGTGGGATGCCGGGTGGAATGCCCGGTCAGCTCCCGCCCGGGTTCGACCCGTCGTCCGTCGGTGGCGACTTCAACGTGCCCGATGTGGACTTCTCGACTCTGCCGGGCGCGAAGCCGAAGAAGGGCAACAAGAAGCGAAAGAAGTAGGTGCCCATGGCCGCGACCGCGTGGCACGCTCGGGTCGTCTGGCTTCCCGACGACAGTGTTCGCGACGTCTATGTCGTCGGCGATCGCCTGACGTTCGACCGGGTGCCGGGTGCCGTCACGATCGCCGAGAAGGGCTACGCCCTGCCGGGGCTCGTCGACGCGCACTGCCACATCGGCATCAAGCGCGGCACGCATCCCGTCGAGGGCCTCGACGAGGCCCGGGCGCTGGCGCTGGTCGACCGTGACGCGGGCGTGCTCGCGATTCGCGACGCCGGTTCCCCTTTCCCATACCCGGAGCTCGACGACGACCCCGAACTGCCGCGGCTCGCTCGCGCGGGTCGACACCTGGCGAGCCCACGGCGCTATCTGCGGGGCATCGCCATCGAGTGCACCGCGGAGGAGCTGCCCGCCAGGGCCGCCGAACAGGCCGCCGCCGGGAACGGCTGGGTGAAACTCGTCGGCGACTGGATCGACCGGGGGACGGGGGACCTCGGCCCCTCCTTCGACGCCGACGTGCTCGCGGCGGCGATCCGGGCCGCGCACGCGGCGGGTGCCCGGGTCGCCGTGCACACCTTCAGCGAGGAGGCGGTCGAGGCCGTCGTCCGTGCGGGCGTCGACTCGGTCGAGCACGGCACGGGCCTGTCGACGGATCTGATCGACCTGATGGCCGCCAACGGCACCGCGCTGGTCCCGACGATGATCAACATCGCGACCTTCGACGACATCGCCGCGCACGCCGACGCGAAGTTCCCCGTCTACGCCGACCACATGCGACGGTTGAAGGCGGGCTTCCCGGAGGTCGTTCGATACGCGTACGAGGCGGGCGTGCCCATCTACGCCGGCACCGACGCCGGGGGCGGCATCGATCACGGCCTCGCCGCCGAGGAGATGCTGCTCCTGCGCGACCAGGTCGGAATGTCCACGATGGATGTTCTCGGCGCCGCGAGTTGGGGCGCCCGGGACTGGCTCGGTTTCGGCGGTGGGCTGGGTGATCTCGTCGTCTACGCCGAGGACCCGCGTGCCGACCTCACGGCTGTTCGTCGACCGGAGCGGATCGTCCTGCGCGGACGTCTCGTCCGCTGACGCCACACCTGTCGTCCTTGCGCCACATCCCCTGTCCGCGAATGCTTCGGTAGCACAATACACCTCATAGGATGGAAATCCATCGGAGCGTTCGACAAGGGAGAGACAACGTGAAACGCACTTTGATCGCGGTGGCCGCCATCGCATTGGGGGCGGCGGTCGCGAGCCCGGCCGTCGCGGCCCACTCGGCGCCCACCGGGACCACCCCCGCCATTGAGACCGCGATGGACGAGGTGGCGTTCTTCGAGGGCGACTGGAAACTCGTCCCGTCGGAACCGCACTCGTACACCGTGATGACCTTCGACGCGAACGGCAACGTCATCGTCGAACCGAACATGGTCACCCGCGCCTGGGCGGGGAACGTCAGCGAACTGCCCAACGGTCACTACCTCATCGAGCTGTACAGCGTGGACGATGAGATGGACTACTGGGCGATCGAACTCACTCCGACCGGCGACCCGAACCTGATGCTCGCCTCGCACGCCGGCGACCCCAACGCCACCCTGGAACGCATCAACTGATTCGAACGGAGTCATCGGTTTTCGTTCGCGCCCACCGGCATCGTGGTGGGCAAGGACACCATGGCCGACGCTACCGGCGCGCGTCGAATCGCGGCACCGTAGAAGGTTGAGCCTCCGCCCGGCCCCGATACCCCGGGGCGGGGCGGGCGGCCGCCCACCACCGGACCACGAACGAGGCCGCACCATGACCAGCACGCACGTCGAGGCACCCGCGCCGTCGACGCCCGCCGAAACGCCGAAAGCCGCCATCGGCTTCGCGCTCTTGGCGACCGCCCAACTGCTGCTGATCCTGGCGATCTCGATCGTCGTCGTACCGATCACCACCCTCGCCGCCGAAGCCTCCTACACGCGCTCCGACATCGCGCTCGTCGCCTCGGGCTACGGACTCGTGTTCAGCGGCCTTCTCCTCTTTGGCAGCCGGATCGGCGACGCCTTCGGCCGCCGTCGGATTCTCCTCATCGGACTCACGGTCTTCGCCGTGGCCTCCCTCATCGGCGCCGCGGCCCCCGGATACCCCGCGATGGTCCTGTCACGGCTCATCCAAGGCGCCGGTGCGGCACTCGCCGCCCCCGCCGCGCTCGGCCTCGTCACCACCATCTATCCCCGGCCCGATCGCCGCTCCCGCGCCCTCGCCATCTTCGGCGTCATGGGAAGCGTGGGAGGCATCGGCGGAATCCTCGCCTCCGGCGTCATCGCCACATGGTTGAGCTGGCGGTTCGCGTTCATCGTCCCCGCGATCATCGCCACCGTCATCGTCGTGCTCGGCCGCCGCTACCTGCCGGCGCCACCACCCGCGCAACGCGGCCCGCTCGACGGAGTCGGCGCGTTCCTCGCCACCTTCGGCCTCCTCGGTCTCGGATACGCCCTCATGCGAGCCCCCGAGGCCCCGCTCGCCTCCGCCGAAGTCCTCGTCCCCGCGCTCGGCGGCGCCGCGCTCCTCACCGCCTTCGTCGCGGTCCAGGCCCGCGTCCGGCACCCCCTGCTTCCCCTGGACTTCCTGCGTTCCCGGCGTCGCCTCACGGCGTGGACGGCGCTCCTCGTCATCACCGCGACGAACGCCGTCTCCACGTTCCTGCTGACGTTGTACTTCCAGCAGGTTCGCGGATACGCGCCCGGAGAGGTCGCCGTGACCTTCCTGCCGTTCGCGCTCATCATGACGACGAGTTTCTTCTCCGGCCGACTCATCGCCCGACACGGTCCCGGCAGGGTCGCGGCTCTCGGACTGTTGACCGCGGCCGTCGGAGTCGGCCTCACCGCGACGATTCGCGCCGACGGGTCGACGCTGCCGTTGGTACTGCTGGGAATGAGCGTGCTGCCGTTCGGCGTCGGCCTGACCTTCTCCGGGGCGACCGTCACCGCCATGTCAGATGTTCCCGACCGCCAGACCGGCCTGGCCGGGGGCATCGTCAACACCGCGATCGAGATCGGTGGCGCCGGAGGCACCGCGACCGCGACCGCCATCGTCGGCGTCCTCGTCGGCGTGTTCAGCGCGGGTGGGGCCGCGCCCCTCGACGCGACCGCCAGTGCCTATGGTGGGGCGCTCGCGCTCGTCGCCGTGCTCTTGGTGGTCGTCGCAGTCATGTGCGCGCGAGTACTGCCGGACCGCAAGACTCCGACCGAATAGGACGAACAATGTCGCTGACCGCCGCCGACGTCGGCCTGACCATCGGCAAGCTACCGTCCGGACCGCACAACGCGATCACCGACGTCACCGGTATCGCGGTCGGTCATCGCACGATCCATCGACCCCCGACAATCCACACCGGAGTCACGGCGATCGTGCCACGGGACATCGGGCCGGACGCACCGATCCGAGCGAACCTGTTCGCGGGCAACGGATTCGGAAAACTCATCGGCGCGACACAACTCGCGGAGCTCGGCCAGCTCGAATCGCCGATCCTGCTCACCGCCACCATGTCGGCGTTCCGCGCGGCCGACGCGCTCGTCGGCTGGCTACTCGACGACCCCCGCTTCGCCGACGTCACGACGTTCAACCCCGTCGTCGGCGAATGCAATGACGGCTACCTCTCCCACATCCGCGCTCGGCCCGTTCGCGAGGTCGATGTCCGTGCCGCGCTCGCCGCCGCCACCGACGGCCCGGTCGCCCAGGGCAACGTCGGCGCCGGAACCGGGACCGGCGCGCTCGGCTTCAAGGCCGGTATCGGCAGCGCCTCCCGCGTCATCGACGTCGAGGGGCGGTCGCACGTCGTGGGCGGGCTCGTCCAGGCCAACTTCGGTGGGCTGCTGCGGATCGGCGGCACCACGATCGCGGCGCCGCCTCCGACACCGCCGGACGACGGCTCGTGCATGATCGTGATCGCGACCGACGCTCCCGTTGACGCCCGCCAGCTCGGACGGATCGCCCGCCGCGCGGTGTTCGGTCTCGGACGAGTCGGGGCGTCGTACTCCCACGGCAGTGGTGACTACGCCATCGCGTTGACGACCTCCACGGAGCAGCCGCTGCCCGATCACCGGCTCGACCCGGTGTTCGCGGCGACGCTCGACGTGGTCGAGGAGATGGTGCTGAACGCGCTGTTGGCCGCCACCACGGTGACGGGAGTCGCGGGTCGCCGTCTCACAGCGCTGACCGACACTCCTCAATGGGCAGAATTCCTGGCCGACCGGGGCGACTGTCGGCGCTGATTGTGGGCCGGCACACCCTTCACGGCCGCGGGGAATGCCGCGCGTCCGTCCCTGGTTCGTTCGCTGCGGAACCGTCGAGACACCCGGAGGAACGCGAACCATGACCGCCCTGTTCGAATCACTCTCGCTGCGTGATGTCACGGTTCGCAATCGGATCTGGCTCGCGCCGATGTGCCAGTACAGCGTGTTCGCAGCCGACGGGCTTCCCACGTCGTGGCACCTCGCGCATCTCGGCGCGCGAGCCACCGGCGGCTTCGGGCTCGTGATGGCCGAAGCGACCGCCGTCGTTCCCGAGGGTCGGATCAGCCCACACGACACCGGTCTGTGGTCCGACGCGCACGTCGACGCGTGGCGACCGATCACCGGCTTCCTGCGCGAGTACGGCGCCACTTCGGCGATCCAGTTGGCTCACGCGGGGCGTAAGGCGTCAACGTCCTCACCGTTCGCGCCGGAGCGCGGTGGGCTGTTGCCCGCCGCCGGACCCGGCTGGGACGTCGTCGGGCCGAGTCCGATCGCCTTCGACGGGCTCGCCCGCCCCCACGAGTTGACCGTCGAGGAGATATCGGCGGTCGTGCGGTCCTTCGCCGACGCGGCGGTTCGAGCGGATCACGCCGGGTTCGACGTCGTCGAACTCCACGCCGCGCACGGATACCTGCTGCACGAGTTCCTGTCGCCGCTGTCCAACGTCCGCACCGACGCCTACGGCGGAAGTCTCGAGAACCGGATGCGCATCGTGCTGGAGACCGCCGCCGCCGTCCGAGAGGCGTGGCCGGCAGGCAAACCGCTGTTCGTCCGACTGTCCGCGACCGATTGGGTGGAAGGCGGTTGGGACGTCGACGGAACCGTCGCCTTGTCGGCTCGACTCCGCGAACTCGGGGTCGATCTGATCGACGTCTCTTCTGGAGGGTCGGTCCCCAACGCGGTCATTCCCGTCGGCCCCGGCTACCAGGTTCCGTTCGCGCGAAGCGTTCGCGATGAGGCGAAGGTCGCCACCGGCGCAGTCGGCCTCATCACCGAACCCCGGCAGGCGGAGGCGATTCTCGCCGCCGGGGACGCCGACGCCGTGTTGCTCGGGCGGGTCGCGTTGCGCGAACCGGGATGGCCCCAGCGCGCCGCCGCCGAGCTCGGTGTTCCCCGCGAGGCCGCCCCGTACCCGCCGCAATACCAACGCGGAGCGTGGCCCTCGGGCGGCTAGATCCATTGTGGTGTCCAGCGTGGCGTCGGTGATATTCCGTTTTGGGGCCGGTGATCACGCGATAGACTCGCCGTGCCGAAAAGCGGGCGACCGCGAGCGGTTGACCTGCGCGATTACGAGATTCGAGAATTGACATAGCTGTGGCACGCGTACTTACGCCTCAAAACGAGGACTTCCCCCGCTGGTATCAGGACCTGGTCGCCAAGGCCGAGCTCGCCGACAACGGGCCGGTCAAGGGACAGCAGGTGATCCGACCGACGGGGTACGCCATCTGGGAGCGGATGGTGGACGAGATCGATGACCGGATCAAGGAGACCGGGACTGAGAACGCGTCCTTCCCGCTGCTCGTGCCGCAGAGCTACCTTCAGCGCGAGGCGCAGCACGTCGAAGGCTTCGCACCCGAGTGCTGGACCGTCACCCACGCCGGTGGCAAGGAACTCGACGAACCCGTCGTCATCCGTCCCACGTCGGAGACCGTCATCGGCGAGTACATGGCCAAGTGGGTGCAGTCCTATCGGGACCTTCCGCTGCTGCTCAACCAGTGGGCCAACGTCATGCGCTACGAGATGCGCACGCGCCTCTTCCTGCGCACCTCTGAGTTCCTCTGGCAGGAGGGACACACGGCCCACGCGACCTATGAGGACGCGCACGCCTTCACGCTTCGCATCCTGCACGAGGTCTACGCCGACTTCATGCGCGACGTCCTTGCCGTCCCAGTCCTCGCCGGGTTGAAGACCGCCGACGAGCGCTTCGCCGGCGCCCTCAACACCTTCACGTGCGAGGCGATGATGCGCGACGGCAAGGCGCTCCAGATGGGCACCTCGCACGAGCTCGGCCAGAACTTCGCGACCGCCTTCGACATCCGGTACCTCGGATCCGACGGCAAGGAACACCTCTCGTGGACCACGTCCTGGGGCGTGTCGACCCGTCTCGTCGGCGGGCTCATCATGGCGCACGGTGACGACAACGGTCTTCGCCTGCCGCCGCGTCTCGCGCCCGTTCAGGCGTACCTGATGACCGTCAAGGACGGAGAAGGTGTCGCCGAGACCGCTGCGAAGCTGCGCGACGAGCTCAAGGCGGTCGGTGTGCGGGTCAAGCACGACGACCGCGTCGACATCCCCTTCGGGCGACGTGCCGTGGACGCCGAGCTGAAGGGTCACCCGATCCGGATCGAACTCGGCCCGCGCGACCTCGCCGCAGGTAAGGCCACCATCGTGCGGCGGGTCGACGGTTCGAAGACCCCGGTGCCGTTGGAATCCGTCGTCACCGCCGTCGTCGACGCGCTCGCCGCGGACCAGGCCGCCCTCTACGACGAGGCGCTGCGTTTCCGGGAGGAGCGCACCGTCGACGTTTCCGATGTGGGCGAGGCGGTCGAGGCCGCCGCGACCGGTTTCGCGCGCATCCCGTGGGACAAGTGCGGCGTCGAGGGAGAGGCCACGGCCGCTCAGAGCGGCGTCACCGTCCGATGCCTCCAGCGTGCGGACGGAACCGTTCCCGACAACGAGGAGCCGGGTCTCGTCGCGACCCTCGCGCGCGCCTACTGAACGATGGGGCGGTCTTCGCTCGCGCCCGACGCGGCGGCGGAGACCGCCCACCTTTGTGGTGGGCTCGCGCGCCGACGAAAACATATTCCGCATGTGTGGCGGGTGTCGCGCGCTGGCCGCCACCGATCCGGCCGTCGGGGTCGGTTAGCATTGGTGGCTGGTAACGCCCCCGTGTCAACGGCGCCCTCTCAACGACGCGGCGCGGGGATGACGTCCTCGGCTCGGCCAATGTCATAACCCCACGTGGTGTGGGCCGCGCACTCAACGAAACAAGCCAACAGGAGCTTAACGAAAGTGGCAGTAAAGATTCGTCTTCTGCGGATGGGCAAGATCCGCCACCCGCAGTACCGCATCGTCGTCGCCGACTCGCGCACCAAGCGTGACGGTCGCGCGATCGAGTTCGTGGGGTTGTACCACCCCAAGGAGGAGCCCTCGCGCATCGAGGTCAAGTCCGACCGGGTGCAGTACTGGCTCAGCGTCGGCGCGCAGCCGTCGGACCCGGTGAGGGCCATCCTGTCGAAGACGGGTGACTGGCAGAAGTTCAAGGGCCTTCCCGCCCCGGAGCCGCTGAAGGTCGCCGAGGTCAAGGCCGACAAGAACGCCGTGTACGAGGCCGAAGCCAAGGCCGCCGGCGCCGAGGTCGAGGCCAAGAAGGCCGACACGCCGAAGAAGAAGAGCAAGAAGACCGAAGCCAAGTCCGAAGCCGACGCCCCCACGGAGGCGTCTGCCGAGGCCAAGACCGAGGAGTCTTAACGTGTTGCGGCCCGCACTGGAACATCTCGTCAAAGGCATCGTGTCCCACCCCGACGATGTGCGTGTCCGCATGATGAACGAACGGCGCGGAAAGCGACTTGAGGTCCGGGTTCACCCCGAAGACCTCGGCACCGTGATCGGCCGTGGAGGCCGCACCGTCAAGGCCCTGCGCCAGGTGATCGGCTCCATCGGTGGTCGTGGCATCCGCGTGGAAGTCCTCGACGGCTAGTGTTGCTCGTCGTTGGCCGCCTGACGCGGCCGCACGGTGTTCGCGGTGACCTCATCTGCGAGGTCAGAACCGACGAACCCGAGAAGCGCTTCACCTCCGGGTCGGTGTTCGTCACCGACCCGGAGGCCGCGGGGCCACTCACGGTGGCCGCCGCTCGCTGGTACCAGGGCAAGATGCTGCTGACGATCGACGGCGTCTCCGACCGGAACGGTGCCGAAGACCTACGCGGTGTTCTGTTGTGCGTCGACAGCGCCGACGTCGACACTCCCACCGACCCGGACGAGTTCGCCGATCATCAACTCGTCGGTCTGTCCGTCGTCGATGTGGAAGGCGAGACGATCGGAGTGGTCGCCCGCGTCGACCACTCACCCGCGCACGACATGCTCATCGTCGATCGCCCGGGTGCCGGTCAGGCGTTGATCCCGTTCATCCGTCAGATGGTCCCGACCGTGGACGTTGACGGTGGCCGCATCGTCGTCGATCCGCCGCAGGGCCTGTTGGACCTGTAGTCCCATGCGAATCGATGTCATCACGGTCTTCCCGGAGTACCTTGCGCCGTTGGAGCTGTCGCTCATCGGCCGCGCCCGCGAACGCGGGCTCCTCGACGTTCGCGCCCATGACCTTCGACAGTGGACACATGATGTCCATCGGACGGTCGACGACGCCCCCTGTGGCGGCGGCGCCGGTATGGTCATGCGCCCCGAGCCCTGGGGCGAGGCGCTCGACGCCCTGCTCGACTCGGGCGAGGGTGCTCCTCGGCTGCTCGTGCCGAGCCCGGCCGGTCGGGTGTTCAGCCAGGACATGGCGGCCGAACTGGCCGCCGAGCCCTGGCTCGCGTTCGCGTGCGGGCGGTACGAGGGGATCGACCAGCGTGTCATCGAAGACGCGGCCGAGCGCATGCCCGTCACGGAGGTCTCCCTCGGTGACTACGTGCTGTTCGGTGGTGAGGTCGCGGCCTTGACGATCGTCGAGGCCGTCACCCGACTCATCCCCGGAGTCCTCGGCAACCGGGACTCGCTGTTGGAGGAGTCGCACAACGACGGCCTGCTCGAAGCGCCCAGCTACACGCGGCCCGCGAACTGGCGTGGCCGTGACGTGCCGGAGGTGCTCATGTCGGGACATCACGCGAGGATCGCGCGCTGGCGCCGCGACCAGTCGCTGTTGCGTACCGCACAATCGCGCCCCGACCTGCTCGACCGCGCGCCCGCCGATGCGTTCGACCGCAAGGATCGTGCCGTTTTGGAGGGGGCCGGGTTCCGTCCACCCGGACCACCTGTGGCAGAGTAGTGAGGTTGCCGCGCGCGGCTATGCCGTCATGACGCGCCAGACCATCGAGATCGACCCGCTGCGCACCAGCACGTGCGCGCCTAAGCTTGCGAGGAACTTACCGCCATGAACACGCTGGACGCTTTGGATGCCGTTTCCGTACGGGCGGACATCCCCGATTTCCGGGCCGGCGACACCGTCAAGGTGAACGTGCGGGTTGTCGAAGGCAGCCGGTCGCGTATCCAGGTCTTCCAGGGCGTGGTGATTCGCCGTCAGGGTTCCGGCCTGCGCGAGACGTTCACCGTCCGCAAGGTCAGCTCCGGTTACGGTATCGAGCGCACCTTCCCGATCAACAGCCCCGTGATCGACCGCATCGAGGTCGTCACTCGCGGCCAGGTTCGTCGGGCCAAGCTGTACTACCTGCGCGAGCTGCGCGGCAAGGCCGCCAAGATCAAGGAGCGTCGCGACTAGTCGCACGCCACCTCACGAACGCTTCGAGAGTCCGCGAGCGCGGCCCATGGGCTGCCCGCGGACTCCGTTGTGTTCGCTCTCGATTCGACGTGACCGCGCCGAGTTGCGGTCGTTCTCGGCGAGCCCTTAGGCTCGAACGATGAGCGACCCCCGACCCGCGTCCCCCGAAGGCCCACGGGTCCGGCGCACGCGTTCGGGGATCACGCGTCTCCGGCAGGTCCGGTCCCACCGTCGTCGGCACCTGCCGCTGTGGGTTGAACTGCCACTCCTGCTGCTCGTCGCGTTCTGCGCCGCCGTGCTGCTGCGGACCTTCGTCGTCCAGTCGTTCGACATCCCGTCGGGTTCGATGGAGAACACCCTGCGGGTGGGGGATCGGGTCATCGTCAACAAACTCGTCTACTCGATGCGGGAGCCGCAGCGGGGCGAGGTGGCGGTGTTCCGTGGGACGGAACGGTGGGCGTCCGAGATGACGATCGAACCCAGCACCGGCCTGCTGACCGATATCGGGCGGGTTCTCGGCGACCTCGTTGGGATCGCCGCCCCGAACGAGAAGGACCTCATCAAACGCGTCATAGCCGTCGGTGGGGACACGGTGGAGTGCTGCGACGAGGAGGGCCGGGTGACCGTGAACGGGGTCGCGCTCGACGAGTCCGACTACGTCTACGACGACGCGCCGCTGGAGGCCGATCCGACGGCGAACGACTGCCGTGCGCGCCGTTTCGGCCCGGTCCAGGTCCCGATGGGGCAGGTCTTCGTCATGGGAGACCACCGAGGGAACTCGAAGGACTCCCGGTGCCAGGGCTTCGTTCCGATCGCGAACTTCATCGGACGCGCCGTCTACGTCGCGTGGCCGCAGGATCATTGGACGTCGCTGCCGATCCCACCGGTGTTCGACACGATCCCCGACCCCGTCTCGGCGTTCGGCCCCGCTCCACCTGACCCGACGGCGGTGGCGATCGCGCCCGTCGTCGCCTGGTTCCTGCGCGACCGACGTGACCATTTTTTCACTGTGGGGGCGCGGTAGCCGGCCGCGACGTAGGCTCCATTTGTGACGGACGATGAGCGGGGTGTGGGGACGTCTGAGGAGCTGCCGGCCGACGCCGAGGCGGTGGTCGAGCCGCGACGTCGGACGTTGTGGCGCGAGCTGCCGATCCTCATCGCGGTGGCCCTGCTCGTGGCGATTCTGGTGCGCACCTTCGTGTTCCAGTCGTTCTGGATTCCGTCGGGATCGATGGAGAACACACTCCAGCGAGGCGATCGGGTCCTCGTGAACAAGCTCGTCTACGACTTCCGGGACCCGGAGCGGGGCGAGGTCATCGTGTTCAAGTCTCCGATGGAGTGGCGCAGCGACCCGGCGGACGAGGACTTCATCAAGCGCGTCATCGCGATCGGCGGTGACACCGTCTCCTACGACGCCGACGACGAGCGGCTGTCCGTCAACGGTGTGGAGGTCGACGAGACGCCGTTCCTGTACACGGATCCGGTGACGGGGGAACATGACACGCCGAGCAAGGACAACTACGAGTTCACGGTGACGGTCCCGCCTGGGCGCCTGTGGGTCATGGGAGACCACCGCTGGGCGTCGGGGGACTCGCGAGAGAACTACATCCGCAGCGGCAGCGATGTCGAGGCCGCGACGATTTCGGTGGAATCGGTTGTGGGGAACGCGTTCTTGCTGATGTGGCCGTTGCCTCGGTGGGATTGGATGGACGCTCCCGAACCGTTCGAGGACGTGCCGAACCCCAACGCGACGGACGCGTCACGACCACGTTGACGACGGCCTGCCATTCGGCCGGGGTTGCGGCGACGCGTAAGCTCCAAGCGTGATCAACGACGACGAAAAGGTGTCGGTCGAGCAGCCCGATGACGCCGACGACACCGCGGAACAGTCGGACGCGGAAGACTCTCCGAAGAAGAAGAGCGGTTCCTTTTGGAAGGAACTGCCGATTCTGTTGGCCATCGCCGTGGTTGTGGCCTTGGTGGTGCGCACGTTCGTGATGCAGTCGTTTTGGATTCCGTCGGGATCCATGGAGAACACGCTCCAGCTGGACGACTACGTGTTGGCGAACAAGCTCGTCTACGACTTCCGCGACCCCGAGCGGGGCGAGGTCGTCGTGTTCGAGGCGCCGACGAGCTGGCGTAGCAACCCCGCCGAGGAAGACTTCATCAAGCGGATCATCGCCGTCGGCGGTGACACCGTCTCGTACGACGCGTCGACCCAGCGCATCTCGGTCAACGGACACGAGCTGGACGAGTCGGCCTACCTGTACACCGACCCGATGACCGGGATCCAGCAGTCGCCGAGCAAGGACGACTTCGAGTTCACGGTGACCATTCCCGAGGGCCGGCTATGGGTCATGGGGGACCACCGGTGGGCGTCGGGCGACTCGCGCGAACGGTACCTGCGGTCCGGGGGCGACATCGAGGCGGCGACGATCTCCGTGGACGCCATCGTCGGCAAGGCCTTCGTGCTCGTGTGGCCGATCGATCGCTGGGACTGGTTGACGATCCCCGACACCTTTGACGGTGTCGGCGAACCGGCTTAAGACCAGTCATGAACGCGGTGGAACATCGTCGGGCCAGTCGAGTGCTGCTACTCGATGAGAGTGATCGCATCCTGTTGTTTCGAGGCTGTGATCCGCGGAAGCCCGAGGAAAAGTACTGGTTCAGCGTCGGCGGGGGTGTGAACCCCGGAGAGACGGACGCCGATGCGGCCGTGCGCGAGTTGCGGGAGGAGACGGGCCTCGTCGCGACGGTCGAGGACCTGGTGGGTCCGGTCTTCACCGAGGTCAGCGAGTTCGACTTCGACGGGCGTCATCTCCGTCAGGAGAATGTCTACTTCGTGTTTCGGGTGAACGATCCGGTGATCGAGACCAGCGGCTTCGAGGCATACGAGGTCGACACGATGGATCGACACACGTGGTGGTCGCTGTCCGAGCTTCGTGCGACCTCCGAGGTGTTCTACCCCCGCGTTCTCGTGTCGTTGTTGAGCGAGATCGTGTGTCGACCGCACTGAGTCCGCCGCCGCAGCGCCGCCCGCGCCGTGAGCTGGACATGTATGACTTGGAGGCCGTGCTTCGCAAGACCGGTTTCACATACGTGGCCGGGTGCGACGAGGCCGGACGGGGAGCGTGCGCGGGCCCACTGGTGGTGGCCGCCGCGATCCTGCCACCCGGGAAGGCCGGTCGCATCGAGGGGCTCACCGACTCGAAGCTGTTGAACCCCGTCGTGCGCGAGGCGATCTTCGAGGAGGTCGTGTCGACCGCGGTGGCGCACGCGGTCGTGGTCATCCCGGCCGTCGAGGTGGACACGCGAGGTGTCGGATTCTGCAACCTCTCGGGGATGCGGCGGGCCGCGGCGCTCCTCGACCCGGCACCGGATTACGTGTTGACGGACGGCTTCGCGGTCCGGGGGCTGCCCGCGCCGGGTCTGGGCGTCATCAAGGGCGACCAGGTGTCGGCCGCCGTGGCCGCCGCGAGCGTTCTGGCGAAGGTCACCAGGGACAGGATCATGACGGAGATGCACGAACGTTTCCCCGAGTACGGTTTCGCTGAGCACAAGGGCTACAGCACTCCGATGCACCAGGAGGCGTTGACACGACACGGTCCGTGCCGGGAGCATCGACAGTCGTACGCGAACGTGTTGGCGGCTGATCGTGAGCGTGGTCCCGGCGTGGNCAGTGCCCTTGAAGCACTGGCCGGGGCGCATGATGGATAGCAGGTTCAGTGGAGGCGGAGGAGACGAGTGAGCGCTGAAGATCTCGAAAAGTATGAGACCGAGATGGAGTTGCAGCTCTACCGGGAGTACCGCGACATTGTGCGCCAGTTTTCCTATGTGGTGGAGACCGAGCGACGTTTCTATCTCACCAACCATGTGGATATGAATGTTCGAAACACCGAGGGTGAGACGTTCTTCGAAGTCGAGATGCGTGACGCCTGGGTGTGGGACATGTACCGACCTGCCCGGTTCGTCAAGCACGTCCGCGTCATGACGTTCAAGGACGTCAACATCGAGGAACTGGACAAGCCCGACATCGAATTGCCGACGGAGGGCGGGTTCGGAAGCTGATGGGTGTTCCATCGCGTCATTCCGCCGCGCCGCGCTGATCAGCGCGGCGCGCGTGCGTTTCGGGCCGTGCCGCGATCGTGAAGCCCTCGTCCGTCCCGACTACGAAGCCTCGCCGAGCCAGACCTTCAAGGGCCTTCGCGGCTTCACTCGGCCTGACACCCGCCTGCGCGGCGATCATCGCGATGGAACCCGCCTCAGCGGCAGGTACCGCGTCGAGGACACGGGCCTCGACGGGCCGGAGGGTGTCGTGCGGTCGAGTCGCCCCGATGAGCGGCGGCGCGAGATCGGTCCCAAGCCGCCCGAGGTCCTCGACGATCTCGGCTGCCCTGGTCACGATCCTCGCTCCGCCGGGGGAACGCGCGAGTTGGTGCACGCCGACGGATACGCGTGAGTTGATCGGGCCGGGGACCACCATGACCGGTCGTTCCAGTTCGCTCGCTCGGCGGGCGGTGTGCCGGGCGCCGCTGCGCAACGCCGCCTCGACGACCACGACGCCCTGCCCGAGAGCAGCGATGACCCTGTTACGAACGAGGAAACGATGCCGCTGCGGCGCGGAGCCGGGTGGCCATTCGCTGACGACGAGACCGTTGACGCTGATCTCGTCGAACAGCGAACTGTGCCCGGCCGGGTATGCGCGGTCGATGCCGCACGCGAGGACGGCGATCGTCGGCCCGCCTCCCGCCAGGGCGCCTCGGTGCGCCGCCGCGTCGATGCCGAAAGCCCCTCCCGACACGACCGTCCACCCGGATTGGGCCAGGTCGTAGCCGAACTCGGTGGCGACATGATGGCCGTATGGCGAGCATTCTCGGGCACCGACGATCGAGACACTGCGCCTGGTGAGCTCCGCTATGGACGCCTCTCCCCGCACCCACAGGCACAGCGGGGGAGCGGTCAGGAGGTCCGCTTCGTCGTACAACTCCGCCAGATCGGCGACCTCGACGGGCCACTGCGGGTCATGTGGAGTGAGGACCCGGGCGCCGCAGGCCTCGGCACGTCGTAGCGCATCGTCGACGAGAGTCTCGACCGGGCGGTCGGCCAACCGGGCCCTCGCGAAACGCCGCGCTCGCGCGGTGTGTTCGTCCTCCGAGTCGAGGATGCGTCGCAGTAGATCCTCACCGCCGTCGCTTTCGACCAGGTCCGCGATGTCGCGGTCGCCGGGCTCCGTGATGAGCGAGAGGGCGATTCTGGCGGTGACTTCGGATGGTCGCATGGAAGCCGCGACCGTGCTCGAAGCGGTGTCGCTGAAGGGCGCGGCGCCCGTCGCGTGCAGCTGATCGATGGACATGGTTTCTCCTCGGTGTGGATGGTGAGTGGTCAGCGATGACCGAGGCGCAGCCCCGTCGCCTCGGCGACATCGCTTGAATCGGGACGGGTTCGCCCCGCCAGATCGGCGAGGGTCCAGGCGAGCCGCAGCACGGAGTCGTAGCCGCGCCCGGTCAACTGCCCCGTGTCGAGCAGCCGATCCGCCGGTGCGGTCGCCTTGGGGGACAGTCGAAACGCCTCGGATCTCAACAACGGGCCCGGTGCTCGAGCGTTCGTGAAGTCCGCCGTACCGGCTTGTTGCCAGCGCTCCCGCGCGGCCTCGCGGGCGGACGCGACCCGTTCGGCGATCGCCGCCGAAGGCTCAGCCGAACCGGCTATGAGCAGACCCGCCCTGGCGACGGGCGGCATGTCGACACGAATGTCCACTCTGTCTAGTAGTGGCCCCGAGAGTCGATCCAGGTAGCGCCGTCGTACCGACGTCGAGCAGCGGCACGCCAAGGCTGCCATGGCCGCGCACGGGCAGGGGTTCGCGGCGAGGACCAATTGGACCTTCGCCGGGAATCGGCAGCTCGCCTGACTTCGGGACACGAGGATCTCGCCGGATTCGAGTGGTTGGCGCAGCGCGTCGAGGACGGGCCGCTTGAACTCGGGCGCCTCATCCAAGAACAACACTCCATTGTGAGCCAATGAGGCGGCGCCCGGACGCAGCGGTGCGCTGCCGCCGCCGATCATCGCGGGCATCGTCGTCGAGTGATGTGGAGCGGACAACGGCGCGCTGCGCAACAGGCGCGGTCGCGACTCCGGCAGCAGGCCCGCCACCGAGTACAGCGACGTCGTCTCGAGCGCCTCCACATCGCTCAACGGCGGCAGGAGCGACGGCAGCCGTTCGGCGAGCATCGTCTTGCCACTGCCGGGAGGCCCCAGCAGAAAGACGTGGTGTCCGCCGGCCGCCGCGACCTCGATCGCTCGACGGGGTCGTTCCTGCCCCGCGACATCGCGCATGTCGGGCAGGGGAGGTGCCGCCACCTCGATCGGTGCGACCTCGCTGACGAGCCCACCTCCGCCGCGCAGGTACTCGACGAGACTCGCCAGATCGGACACACCGCGCACGGCGACATCCGGGACGAGCGAAGCCTCGTTCAGGTCGTCGACCGACACGATGGCGCGGGTCGCCCCCGATCGGCGCGCGGCCAGCAGACACGGCAGAACGCCTCGGACACTGCGCACCTTCCCGTCGAGGCCGAGCTCCCCGAGAAAGACCGTGCCCGTGTCGAAGGCGGGCGGGACCAGTCCGGCGGCGGCCAGCAGACTCACCGCGATCGCCAGGTCGCATCCCGTTCCGCTCTTCGGCAGTGCGGCGGGCAGGAGGTTCACGACGGTGTGGTCGTCGGGGAACGACAGATCCGAGTTCTCCACCGCCGAGCGCACCCGCACCCGTGCCTGCGCGAGCGCGGCGTCCGGCAGACCCGTGATGATGAGGCAGGACGGTCCGGATCCGATATGGACCTCGACGGTCACGGGGTGGCCCTCCACACCGACCAGGCACACGCTCGTGGCGCGGCTGTACGGCATTACAACGCTCCCTTCCGGTGCCGAATGGCGGCGAAGCGTTCATCGCGAGACAGCCAAACGCACACGACGTCGAACCGACGCGCTCCCGACCTGGGTCGGCGTTCCCGCTGCCAGAGCTTCGCCAGCCGTTTCAGCCGATTCGCCTTGTCCGTCGTCACGGCGCTGAGCGGCCCTCCGAATCGGACGCTCCGTCGGGTCTTGACCTCGCAGAAGACGACGCAGGAGGCGTCGGCCGCGACGATGTCGAGTTCTCCGGCGCGGCATCGCCAGTTCCGGTCGAGCACGCGCATGACGTCGCGACGCAGGTGATCGGCGGCGAGCCTTTCGCCGAGCGCCCCGATGCGCTGATGGTCGGAACGTGTCACTGGTCCTCCTCAATGGTTGGTGTGGGTCGTTGACGAACGACGGTCTCGCTCGTTCGGGTGCACAATGGGTGGATGGCTGATGAGACGCCGGTGGAGTTCGTCACGGCATTGGCGGATTTCGCCCGTCATCTACGTGACGAGCGGCGCCGCTCGCCGCACACCGTGCGCGCCTACTTGTCTGATGTGGAATCACTTCTCGTTCACGCGCATGACGTGGGTGCGAGCACGCTTGTCGAGCTCGACATGGCCACCGCGCGCGGGTGGCTGGCCGCTCGCCGTGACGGAGGGGATTCGCGGGCGAGTCTGGCGCGTCGAGCCGCCGCCGTCCGCACCTTCACCGCGTGGGCGACGAAACATCGAGGTTTGGAGGTCGACCCTGCGGCACGCCTGCGAGCCCCCGCCGTCCGCCGAAACCCGCCCCAGGTCCTGCGCGTCGATCAGACCGAAGCACTCGTGACCGCCCCGGACGTCGACTCGACGCCTACCGGTCTGCGAGACCGACTCGTGCTCGAGTTGTTGTACGCCACGGGAATTCGCGTTAGCGAGCTATGTGGGCTTGATGTCGACGCCGTCGACCGGGCTCGCCGGGTGGTTCGGGTCATCGGCAAGGGGGACCGGGAACGTGTCGTGCCGTTCGGGGAACCCGCCGCGCGTGCGGTGGACGTGTACGTCGCTCGGGCCCGCCCCGCCCTCGCCAACGCGCGTTCCGGTGCGGCGCTTTTTCTCGGCGCTCGCGGCGGGCGCATTCATCCCTCGACGGTGCGGCGCGTCGTGAATCGGTGGAGCGCGGCGGCGGCTGTGCCTTCCCTCACACCCCATGGTCTCCGGCATGCGGCTGCCACACACTTGCTTGACGGCGGTGCCGATCTGCGGAGTGTGCAGGAGCTTCTCGGTCACGCCTCGATCGGCACCACCCAGATCTACACACACGTCAGCGCCGAACGGTTGCGCGGCGCATATCGCCAGGCGCATCCGAGGGCATGAGACGTCACAGCGCGAAAGGGCATTGCCATGACCGTTTCCCTTCCGGCCACCAACTTCCCCGGCGCCCGTGAATGGTTCAGCCTCGACCGCGGTCTTGCCTTCCTCAATCACGGTTCCATGGGCGCGGTCCCTCTGCCGGTGCAGCGGGCGCACCGCCGACTGCTCGATGAGGACGAACTCGACCCCCGCACGTTCCACCACGCCGCCACCGATCGCCTCCGGCTCACCCGCGAGGCCGTGTGCCCACTGATCAAGGCGCCTGTCGAGCGCACGACCTTCGTTCCCAACACCACTACGGGCGTTGCGGTCGTGTTCAACTCGTTCGACTGGCGGCCCGGCGACGAGATCCTCTCCACCAACCATCGATACCCATCGATCGCATTCAACATCGCGGGCACGGCGCGTCGACATGGCCTCGTCGACACGGTCGTCACGCTCCCCCTGACCCCCACAGACGAGGAGGTCGTCGAGACCGTCCTGGCCGGGGTTACCGAGCGGACCAGGCTCGTCGTCATCGACGAGATCACCTCGGCGACGGCTCGCCTGTTCCCCGTCGCCGCTCTCGCGGCGCGGTTGCGTCGGCACGGCGTTCCGCTGCTCGTCGACGCCGCGCACGTTCCCGGCCACCTTCCGGTCGACGTCGAGGCGCACGGTGCCGACTTCTGGGTCGGAAACCTCCACAAGTGGGCCTTCGCCCCGCGCGGCACCGCCGTCATGGCGGTGTCGGCGGAGTGGGCCGACCGCGTGCGCCCCCTCCAGCACTCGTACGGCGACGCCGACGGCTTTCCCTCTAACATCGAGTTCCATGGCACCGCCAGTTATTGCGGATGGATCGCCGCCGCCGATGGCGCCCGGTTCCTCGAAGAACTCGGCCCGGACGAGGTCAGGACGCACAACGCCGGACTCGCCCACTGGGGACAGCGGCAGATCGCGGAGGCGCTCGGTGTCACCGTCGAGGACCCGGGGGAGAGTCCGCTGGCCATGCGTCTCCTCCCGCTGCCGGGCGAGGTCGTCTCGAGTCAGGACGAGGCCGACGCGCTCTGGCGGACGCTCAGAACAGAACTGAGGACCGAGGTGTCCGTCATCCACTGGGAAGGACAGGGCCTGCTGAGGATCGCCGCGCAGGTCTACAACCGGCCCGCCGAGTATCAGCGGCTCGCCGAGGGACTGCGCGAGCTCGTACGTCGCTGACGACACGGGGAGCAATCGCACGCGCGCCGCTCCGAGGAGCCCGAGCGGATCCCGATGGCGCCCGTCGACTCGAAGCCCCCAATGCAGGCACGGTCGTGAACAACCTGGATGCCCTGGTTGAAGCGCGCCGATTGCTTGGCCCGCGTCGACCCGCTGCCCCTTCTCCACGCTGGCGACGACCGGTTCGTAGGTGGTGCGGCCGATTCCCGGGTGGTCGACGCTGACGACGGGACGGCCCGCCACCGAACCGGCGAACGCGACCGTGCCGACGCCGGCCGCGGTCACGCTCTGACCGTCGGTTCCCGCGAGATCCACGCCCCGGTGCCCCGGGCCGTACCGACCGTGCGCCTCCTCGAATCCGCGCAATAGCGAGGACGGTTGCAGGGGCGAGCGGAACCGCGTGTCCGGCCGAGTCGTGGTGGCGCCTCGCGGGGGCGGATCGGCGATGACGGTGCCGGCGGCGGAGACCGCGATCGCCGTCGCCATCGCGATCATGAGTAGGGGCGTACGGGCGTTCCTGGTAGTCATGACTCGACTGTGCGGGCTGGCGATCGTCGTGTCCATCCAGCGATTCGAAGGCTGTGGATAACCCTCGTAATGTGGAAAACCCACAAAGGACTAATCGATGGTCGCTACTGGATCAACATCCGCCTCACCATCCGTGAGTGATGGGATGCCTGGTAGCGAGCGTGACGCCCGGACCCTGGTGTTTCTGTCGACGACCACCCTCCGGCCAATCGTCGTCTTCGATGTTCCCGTACCGTGCCCTGCGTGGCAGATCGACCAAACTATCCCGACAGCACCGGCTCTCACTGGGTCGGCAGTCCAGGCGGTCGTCGCGCTGATTCGGCCGACCGTCCGCAGTTTCTCGACCGAACCGAACCACTGGAGGCGGGAGACATCCCGGATCCAGGTGCCGTCCCACCGCGTGCCGAGCGCGGTGCCGGCACGGATCGGTATGCGACCGAGGCCATTCCCTCGGTCCCGCCACGCCAGCGTTCCGAGTCTGGCGTGCCACCGCAGCGCGCCGAACCCGTCGCGACGCAATGGAATCTGGAGCGTGAGGCACCCGTGAGTGGTGGCGACATGTCGTACATGGATCCCGAATTGGCCGCAGCGGCCGGCATGGACGCCGGTCGCCCTGGTGGGGAGATCCCCGGCCGACAGTCGTTGTCGCAGCACGGTGCCCCTCGGCACGCTCCGCAGCACCAGCCGCAGACGCTCATGGACGAGCCGACGCAGCTGCACAACCCCGTGGCACCCGTGTCAAGTCCCCACATGGCACCGGTGTCGAGTCCTCATATGGCGCCAGTGTCGAGTCCTCATATGGCACCGGCGTCGTCCCATCCGTCCGATCCGAGCCGGTATCAGTCCGACCAGGGCAAGAACCGACGTGGCTACCCCGAGCAGGTCTCCGATGGTGTGTATCGCCGTAGTCGTCCTGGCCTCGGTGCGCTCGTCGCCATCGTCGCGATCGGTTTGGCGGTCCTGATCGGCTACATGCTCATGCAGCAGATCGCCGAAGAAGGCCCCGTGTCTCCGTCGGCCGTGTTGGCGGGCGGTTTCGCGCTCGCCGGCCTTCCGCTGACGGCGTGGGGCATCGCCCCACTGCTCGGCACCGGATCCAACAGCGGACCGGAGGACTTCAGCGCCGTGTTGCGCGCGCCGTACGTGTACCTCGTGACAGGGCTCGTCCTGTTGCTCGCGGCGGGCATGGCAGCGGCCTAACGGGTCGAACGATTCCTCTGATGACGAGGCGNCGGGACCGATCACTGGTCCCGGCGCCTCTCTGTTTCACGGGGCCGACTCCCGCGCGAACGGGACGGAACCTGCGCGTACACTGAATCGCTGGCGGTCGCGCCCTATGCGACCGACTATCGCGTGTTCGCCATTCACGAACGAATTCCTCGTCTCGTGCGTCGACCTTCCCGGTCCGGGATCTCTCCGGCCTGACACCGGTCGGCGTAGGCCAACACCAGGCGTTGACGCGGCTGTCACAGGTCGCGCGACGGATAACCAGGGAGCGCGTCTCGACCGATGGGTCGTGCGCGCGCGTGCAGAAAGGAAACCAGGCAGTGCCTGCTGTAAGCATGCGCCAGCTTCTCGAAAGCGGCGTCCACTTCGGTCATCAGACCCGTCGGTGGAACCCGAAGATGAAGCGGTTCATTCTGACCGAGCGCAATGGTATTTACATCATTGACCTGCGGCAGACCCTCGACTACGCCGAGAAGGCCTACGACTTCATCAAGAACACCGTCGCCGACGGTGGGACGATCATGTTCGTCGGCACCAAGAAGCAGGCCCAAGAGGCCATCGCCGAGCAGGCGCAGCGGGTTGGCATGCCATATGTCAACTACCGTTGGCTCGGCGGCATGCTCACCAACTTCCAAACGATCTTCAAGCGCCTCCAGCGCCTCAAGGAGCTTGAGCTCCTCGAGCAGTCCGGTAACGCCAAGGAAGGCCGCACCAAGAAGGAACTGCTCCAGCTGATGCGCGAGAAGGACAAGCTCGCCCGCACTCTGGGTGGTCTGCGCGACATGACGAAGCTGCCCGCAGCGATCTGGGTCGTCGACACCAAGAAGGAGCACATCGCTGTCGACGAGGCTCGCAAGCTGGGCATCCCGGTCGTCGCGGTCCTCGACACGAACTGTGACCCGGACGAGGTCGACTACCCGGTTCCCGGCAACGACGACGCCATTCGCTCCGCCGCGCTGCTGACGCGCGTTGTCGCGGACGGTGTCGCGGACGGTCTCATCGCCCGCGCCGGTTCGGCCTCCGGCGACGACAAGCCGTCGTCCGGCAAGAAGGACGAGCCGCTGCCGGAGTGGGAGCGCGAGCTGCTGGAGAGCTCGGGCGAAGAGAAGCCCGCCGAGGTTTCCGCCGAAGCTCCGGCGGAGACGCCGGCCGAGGCCAAGCCAGCCGACGCCTGATTCGTTCCCGGGGTGGGCGGTTCCGACCGCCCACCTCGGTGTCCAAAACGTCATCATCCGAGTGGAAGAGAAGAATGGCCACAATTACCGCTGCTGACATCAAGCGGCTCCGGGAGCTGACCGGCGCCGGAATGATGGATGTCAAGAAGGCCCTCACCGAGGCCGACGGGGACTTCGACGCTGCCGTCGAGGCGCTGCGCATCAAGGGCGCCAAGGACGTTGGCAAGCGCGCCGGTCGCACCGCCGCGAACGGGCTCGTCGCCCAGTCCGGGCAAGCTCTGTTGGAGCTCAACTGCGAGACCGACTTCGTCGCGAAGAACGGCGCCTTCATCGAGCTCGCTCAGGCGCTCGTGGAGCACGCTGACGCCGTTCGCCCAGCCGACTTGCCCGCGCTGCTCGCCAGCGACATCAAGGGCCAGACGGTCGCCGACCTCGTCGCGTCCGAATCCGCCAAGATCGGCGAGAAGCTCGTCCTCAACCGCTTCGCGGTCCTCGAGGGCGACGTCGCCATCTACATGCACCGCAAGTCGCAGGACCTGCCGCCGCAGGTCGGCGTCATGGTCTCCTACGCCGGTGACGCCGAGGTCGCTCGCAGCATCGGCATGCAGATCGCCGCCATGCGCCCGCGTTACCTGACGCAGGACGAGGTGCCCGCCGACGTCATCGAGAGCGAGCGTCGCGTCGCCGAGCAGACCGCGCGCGAAGACGGCAAGCCCGAGCAGGCGATCACCAAGATCGTCGAGGGCAAGGTCAACGCGTACTACAAGGACTTCGTCCTGCTGAACCAGGCTTCGGTCTCCGACAACAAGAAGACCGTCGCCAAGCTGCTGGAGGAAGGCAAGACCACGGTCACCGCCTTCGCCCGCTTCGAGGTCGGCCAGGAGTAGCCGCACAATCGATGAGGGGGCCAACGGATTGGTGCATCGCCGACCGGTGGCCCTCTCGTTGCATGTCCAGCGTTGTCGAGACCTATCGAGGAGTACAGGATGAGTGAGAACCTTCGTTTCCGCCGTGTGGTGCTGAAGCTGTCCGGTGAGGTGTTCGGTGGCGGCAGTATCGGTGTCGACCCGGACGTCGTCGCGGGAATCGCCGCGCAGATCGCCGAAGCCATCCGCTCCGGAGTACAGATCGCCGTCGTCATCGGTGGCGGGAACTTCTTCCGTGGCGCCGAACTGCAGAAGCGCGGAATGGAACGCAGCCGCGCCGACTACATGGGCATGCTCGGAACCGTCATGAACTGTCTCGCGCTACAGGACTTCCTCGAGAAGGAAGGTGTCGACACCCGCGTGCAGACCGCGATCACGATGGCGCAGGTCGCCGAGGCCTACATCCCGCGCCGCGCGATGCGTCACCTGGAGAAGGGTCGCGTCGTCATCTTCGGCGCCGGCGCCGGCATGCCGTACTTCTCCACCGACACGGTCTCCGCGCAGCGCGCGCTCGAGATCAAGGCGGACGCGGTGCTGATGAGCAAGAACGGCGTCGACGCGGTGTACACCGCCGACCCGCGCACCAACCCGGACGCTGTACGCCTGGAGACCGTCACCTTCGAGGAGGCGCTGCAACGACGCCTCCAGATCGTCGACCAGGCCGCGTTCAGCCTGTGCCAGGAGAACAAGCTTCCGATGCTCGTGTTCGGAGCCGAGGACACCGATTCGATCCGGCGTGCCCTGTCCGGCGAGAAGATCGGCACCTGGATCACGTCCGCGGCGTGAGGCCGTGGGGGCCGTCACCGGTTTCCGGCCCGCGTGACACGATGACAGCGACGACGGACTAGACCGCGACAAGTAGGCCGGCCAGCCGGGCCGCAGCAGAAAAGTGAGACTTCTACAGTGATCGAAGACACGCTCTTTGAGGCCGAAGAAAAGATGGAAGGGTCTATCGAGCACACGAAGGAGGAGTTCGCGGCCATCCGTACCGGCCGGGCCTCCGCCGCGATGTTCTCGAAGATCATGATCGACTACTACGGTGCCCCGACCGCGCTGCCGCAGATGGCGTCCATCGGCGTTCCCGAACCTCGCATGGTCATCATCAAGCCGTACGACGCGTCTCAGACCGCCGCCATCGAGCGCGCCATCCGTGACTCGGACCTGGGCGTCAACCCCAACAACGAGGGCAACATGCTCCGCCTGGTCGTTCCGCAGATGACGGAGGAACGTCGTCGCGAGATGATCAAGATCGCCCGCCAGAAGGGCGAAGAGGGCAAGGTCGCTGTCCGGAACATTCGCCGGAAGGCGAAGGACGAGTTGGATCGTCTCGTGCGGGACGGTGAGGTCGGCGAGGACGACGGCCACCGCGCCGAGAAGGAACTCGACGAACTGACGCAGCGCCACGTCAAGGTCATTGACGAGCTGGTGGCGCACAAGGAAACCGAGCTGCTCGAAATCTGATGGGCCGCCACGACACCCCACCGCCCGGGCCGTTCGATCAACGGCCCGAGTTCGACCGACGCCCCCCGCGCTCGATGCCGCCCGCTCGAGTCGAACCCGTCCCGCCGTCCGACGTCGACCGCCGGGGCCGACCTCATCCGTCTGATGTGGATCATTCCGGCGAGCCCCCCGCGTGGGGCGGCCCGCCGCCGCCCGCCAACAAGGCGGGGCGAAACCTGCCGATGGCGATCGGCGTGGGCCTCGGCCTGGGCGCGCTCGTCCTGGCGTCGTTGCTCGTGTACCGCGAGGTGTTCATCCTCGTCATCGCTGCGGCGATCGCCGTTGGGACGTGGGAGTTGTCGGCGGCCATGCGCTCCCGCGACATCGGCGTCCCGACGATTCCACTGATCGCCTGCGGTTGGGGAATGATCGCGCTGACCTGGTACGGCGGCGCGACGTTGCTCGTCGTCGGGATGGGCGTCACGGTCGCGGTCCTGTTCGTGTGGCGACTCGCCGATGGCGCGACCGGATACCACACCGATGTCCCGGCCTCGGTGTTGGTGGCGACTTATGTGCCGTTCCTTGGTGGCTTTGCGATCCTGTTGTTGGCGAGCGACGATGGACACTTGCGGGTCATCGCCACCTTGGCGGTGGTCGTGCTGAGCGACACCGGTGGCTACGCCGCCGGCGTCGTGGCCGGGCGGCATCCGATGGCGCCGAAGATCAGTCCGAAGAAGTCCTGGGAGGGGATGGCGGGCTCTCTGGTGGCGTGCGCCGTCGGGGGCGCGTTGTTGCTGTACTTCATGTTCGGGGTCGCGTGGTGGCTGGGAGCCCTGTACGGGCTCACCCTCGCCATCGCGGCGACGATGGGCGACTTGACCGAGTCGCTGATCAAGCGGGACCTCGGAGTGAAGGACATGAGCAAGCTCGTCCCGGGGCACGGGGGTCTGATGGATCGACTGGACTCGATCTTGTTGGCCCTGCCGGTGTCCTTCGCCTGGCTGTCCTTTGTGGCTCCGGTGGTCGCGTAACCGCGTCCCCTTCGAGCCTTCGACCCCGTCGCTGTACGCCCACGACCTGGCACGCGCGGCGACGTGACATGACATGCAAGACTTGTGGAGCCATGAGTACGCCAGTATTGAACCTTTCCCCCGTGCGGGCCCCGCGCCGCATGCCGCCGAAGCATCTCGCGGACATGACGATGCAACAGCGGCGTGAGGCGGTGGCCGAGCTCGGTGAACCGGCGTTTCGTGCCGCGCAGGTCTCCCACCACTACTTCGGCCGTCACATCACCGATCCCGAGCAGATGACCGACCTTCCCGCGTCGACGCGGGAAGCGATCACGGGGGCACTACTGCCGCCCTTGCTGACGTCCGTTCGCGCCGACACGTGCGATGACGGCGCGACGCGCAAGACCGTGTGGCGACTCCATGATGGTTCCCTTGTGGAAAGTGTTCTCATGGGTTACCCGGGGCGTGCCACGGTGTGCGTTTCCTCACAGGCCGGCTGTGGCATGGCCTGTCCGTTCTGCGCGACGGGTCAGGCGGGCCTGACGCGTAACATGTCGACCGCCGAGATCGTTGAACAAGTCGTACGCGCCGCTCATCAGAGCGAGCAGTCCGGCCTTGGTCGGCTGTCCCATGTCGTGTTCATGGGTATGGGGGAGCCGCTGGCGAACTACGCACGTGTCGTCGACGCGGTCAGGCGGTTGATCACTCCCGCTCCCGACGGTCTGGGCTTGTCGGCGCGGCATATCACTGTGTCAACGGTTGGTCTTGTTCCGGCCATTCGGAGGTTGACGGACGAGGAGATGTCGGTGACGCTGGCAGTATCGCTGCACGCTCCTGACGATGAGTTGCGCGATGAACTCGTTCCGATCAACAACCGATGGAAGGTCGCCGAAGTGTTGGATGCCGCGTGGGATTATGCCAAGCGGACCGGGCGACGCGTTTCCATCGAGTACGCGATGATTCGCGACGTCAATGACCAACCGTGGCGGGCGGATCTGTTGGGCCGTCTCTTGAAGGGCAAGCTCGCGCACGTTAATCTCATCCCCCTCAATCCCACACCGGGGAGTCGTTGGGACGCCAGCCCCAAGCCCGTCGAACGCGAGTTCGTGCGGCGGCTACGCGAGGCGGGCGTCTCGACGACGGTTCGGGACACGCGTGGCAGGGAAATCGATGGCGCCTGCGGCCAGCTCGCCGCCGCCGAGCGGACGGGCCAGCCGGGTGGGACGAAAAAGACACCCCATACCGATAGGGGCGAATCGCGGAAGGTGGCTTCGTAGTGGCGAGTCAGGGTGACCGGTTTCGGCGACGGGCGCTGAGCCGTGGGTACAAGGTCGATGAGGTGGACGCCTTCCTCGATCGGGTGGAAGCGACCCTCTCCGGCGAGCCGATGGGCACGCCGGTGCCTTCCCAGGAAGTCGACGACGTCGTCTTCCGAGTGCGTTTCGGAGGCTACGACGAGTGGCAGGTCGACGTCTACCTGGACCGTGTCGCCCGGCAGCTGGGCGAATTGGAGGAACGCGGCGTTCTCGGTCGTGTTCCGTCACCGGACTTCGTAGCCGGCCGTCCGCCTCGCGATGACGATGACCTTCCTCCGCGTGACCATGACATCCCCGGTCGCCGTGAGGCACCATCTGGCCGTGAGATGTCGCCGCCTCCCATGGGCCGTGACGGTGGGCCGCCTCCGATGGGTCGCGGCGAGATGCCGCCCCCGATGGGCCGTGACGGTGGACCGCCCCCGATGGGCCGTGAGATGTCCCCGCCCATGGGCCGTGAGATGTCGCCGCCTCCGATGGGTCGTGGCGAGATGTCGCCCCCGATGATGGGCCGCGACGGCCCGCCGATGGGCCGCGATGGAACCGCGCCGATGGCTCGTCCGATGTCCCCGGCCCGTGATCTTCCGCCGATGCGCGACGAACCGTCGACGCCTCCGCCCCCGTCACGCCGTCCGGAACCGCCCCAGCAACGGGGCCGCCCCGACCGAGATCGATCGGTCGATGACGACGGCGAGAGCTTCGCGCACCTGCGTGACGACGGCGAGGGCTTCGCGCACCTGCGCGGTGGCGGCGGTGGCGACGACTACGACGACCCGTTCTCCGACCACCGTCGCGGCCGTGGCACCCCGCCGCGCGGATTCGACCGGTTCGAGGCCGAGCAGGGTGGTCACGCCGATGACCGTTTCGGGCCGCCTCCNGCGGACCGCCGCTTCGGTCCCGACTCCGACCAGCCGCCTCGTCCCCCGATGCGGGAGCCGATGGGCCCCCCGCNCGGCCGCCCGGTCTCGGGC